>CALFVE010000256.1 GCA_937928475.1 uncultured bacterium
CAAGGCCAAGTTTGAGCGGACGAAGCCGCACGTGAACATCGGGACGATCGGGCACGTGGACCACGGCAAGACGACCCTGACTTCGGCGATCACCAAATGTTTGGCGCACTCGGGGGAGGGGAAGGCGGATATTCGGGAGTACGACTCGATTGACTCGGCTCCGGAGGAGAAGGAGCGGGGGCTGACCATCGCCATTGCGCACGTGGAGTACGAGACGAAGAACCGCCACTACGCGCACGTGGACTGTCCGGGGCACGCCGACTACATCAAGAACATGATTACGGGGGCGGCGCAGATGGACGGGGCGATCTTGGTGGTGGCGGCTTCCGACGGGCCCAAGCCGCAGACGCGGGAGCACATTTTGCTGGCGCGGCAGGTGAACGTGCCGGCGATCGTGGTGTTCATGAACAAGGTAGACGAGATGGACGATCCGGAGTTACTGGACCTGGTGGAGTTGGAGATTCGGGAGCTTTTGAGTTCGTACGAGTTTCCTGGGGACGAGATACCGGTGGTGCGGGGGAGCGCGTTGCAGGCGATGGAGTGCGGTTGTGGGAAGCGGGAGTGCGCGGCGTGCGGGCGGGTGATGGAGTTGATGGACGCGGTGGATGCGTACATTCCCGAGCCGGTGCGGGACGTGGACCGGCCATTTTTGATGCCGGTGGAGGATGTGTTCACGATTTCGGGGCGCGGGACGGTGGCCACGGGGCGCGTGGAGCGGGGGGTGATCCACACTGGGGAGGAAGTGGAGATAGTGGGGTTGCACCCGACGCGCAAGAGCGTGGTGACGGGGGTGGAGATGTTCCGCAAGACACTGGACGAGGGGCGAGCGGGGGACAACATTGGCGTATTGCTGCGGGGGATTGAGCGGGACGAGGTAGAGCGGGGGCAGGTCGTGGCGGCGCCCAAGTCGATCACGCCGCACACCAAGTTTCTGGCCGAGGTGTATGTCTTGAGCAAGGAGGAGGGGGGCCGGCACACGCCGTTTTTCTCGGGGTATCGGCCGCAGTTTTATTTTCGGACCACGGATGTGACGGGGGAGATTACGCTGCTGGAGGGGCAGGAGATGGTGATGCCGGGGGACAACACGAACATGCAGGTGACATTGATCCAGCCGATCGCCATGGAGGAGGGCCTGCGCTTTGCGATTCGGGAGGGCGGGCACACGGTAGGCGCCGGCGTGGTCACCAAGATCTTGGAGTAAAGCGGGGAGCGTTGAGAAATGCCGGCAGCCAGCAGTATCCGCATTCGCCTCAAGGCCTTCGACCACGAACTGCTCGATCAGTCGTGCCAGCGGATCGTGGAGACGGCAGAGAAGACGGGCGCGCGCATCAGCGGGCCCATCCCGCTGCCCACCCGCAAGTACGTGCATGCTATCGTGCGTCCCACGGCGCTGGGGCGCAGTAGCCGGACCATGGAGCATTACGAGATCCGGGTGCACAAGCGGCTGATTGACATCCTGGACTCGACTAGTCGCACGGTGGATGCGTTGATGAAACTGGACCTGCCGGGCGGGGTGGACATCGCTATCAAGACGTCGCGGGGGTAGGAGGTCGCGAGTAGGGGCAGCAGCCACGTCTGCCGCCGGCTGGGAAGCAGGGCAGGCGGGAAGCCTGCGCTACGCGGAGGGGAACGGCGCGGCGGGGAGCCAGGCCCTAGAGGGAGAACAACCATGCCAGTGGGATTGTTGGGCAAGAAACTGGGGATGACCCGCATCTACTCTCCGACCGGCGAGGCAGTGCCGGTTACCGTGATCGAGGCCGGCCCGTGCGTGGTGGTGCAGCGCAAGACCCAGGAGCGCGACGGTTACGAGGCGGTGCAGATCGGTTACGGGGAGCGTCGGCGCAGCCGCACCAACCAGCCGCTGACCGGCCACTTCGAGCGCCACGGGGTCAGCCCCAAGCAGCATCTGCGGGAATGGCGGCTGGAGCCAGGCGAGGAGTACCAGGAGCGCCAGGAGCTGACCGTGGCGATGTTCGCGGAGGGGCAGTTGGTGGATGTGGTGGGGCGCTCCAAGGGCAAGGGCTTCCAGGGGGTCATTAAACGACACGGCCATCACGGCGGCCCCGCCAGCCACGGGTCCAAGGTGCATCGCCAGCCCATGTCTTCGGGGGCGACAGATGCGGCCCGAGTTTTTCCCGGCCGGGGCATGCCCGGACACATGGGAGCCGAGCAAGTAACCGTGCGCGGCTTGGTGGTGGTGCGGGTAGACAAAGAACGTAATCTTCTCTTGGTTAAGGGCGCGGTGCCGGGGGCCAACGGCGGCCTCGTGGCTGTCCGGCCCAGTAAGAAGACGGGGAAGCGAAAGGGTTGAGCATGATGCCGCGGGCCGCGGTATGGAATATTCGCGGCGAGCAGGTCGCCGAGGTCGAGCTGCCCGCCGGGCTCTTCGATGTCGAACCCAACCGGGACCTGATGCATCAGGCCTTGGTCTACCTCGACAACCAGCGGGCGCAGTTGCGGGGGTACACCCTCGGCCGCTCGGAGGTGAGGGTAACCGGCGCCAAGATGTACCGGCAGAAAGGCCTGGGGCGAGCCCGGCACGGGGATCGCAGCGCTGCGCAGTTTGTGGGCGGGGCGCGAGCCCACGGGCCCAAGCGGGCGCGCCGTCGCCTGCGCATGCCCAAGAAGATGCGCCGCAAGGCCCTGGCCTGCGCCCTGACGGCGCAACTGCGCAAGGGGCTGGTGCGATTTGTAGAGGACCTGCGCCCAGCCGAGTTCGGCACCAAGGCGATGGTCGCGGTGCTAGATAACCTGCGCTGCAGTCGGGGTAAGCGACTGGCCGTGGTGGGGCCGGAGGAGTACTACGATGAGAGGCTGGACCGTTCCAGCAGCAATCTGCCCCATTTTGTGCTGCGCTGCGCTCCGCACATCACGGTGCGCGATGTGCTGGCGGCGGACCACATCATCATGTCCCAGCGCGCGCTAGCAGTGATGGCGGCGGGAGGCGAGCCGGATGCTGACCAGTGAGCAACTCAATTACTATCGTAATATTTTGATTCAGCCAGTGATCAGCGAGAAGAGCATGGGGCAGAGCGAGTCCCAGCACAAGTATCACTTCCGGGTGCACCCACGGGCCAACAAGGTGGAGATTCGGCGGGCCGTGGAGGCTATCTTCGGCGTCCGGGTTACCGCCGTGAATACGCTGAACGTGCGCGGCAAGGCGCGGCGGCGCAGTTACCGGCATCGCATGGGCCGCACCGCGCACTGGAAGAAGGCGATCGTGGAATTGGCGCCCGGCGACCGCATTGATGTGATCGGCGGCGTCTAGCGCGGCGGGGAAGCCTCACCCCCTCTGCTGCCAGGAGAGGGGAAAGTTGAGGAGGAGAGCATAGCCCTGCACCGATCAGGCGAGGAGGCAGCGGGATTCGGTGTAGCGCCAGTAGCAGAGCGGTTGCAGGAGAGAGAGTTATGCCTACCAGACAGCACAAGCCGACCTCGGCGGGAGAGCGATTCCACATCTCGCTGGATCGCCGGGAACTGGACGATAAGGAGCCGGAAAAGCGCCTGCTGGCACCCGCCAAGTCCAAGGCGGGCCGCAACCATCAGGGACGGATCACCTGCCGACACAAGGGTGGGGGACACAAGCAGCGGCTGCGCGTGGTGGATTTCCGCCGCGACAAGGACGAGGTTCCCGCCAAGGTGGCGGCGCTGGAGTATGATCCGGGCCGCTCCGCCTTCCTGGCGCTGCTGCACTATGCCGATGGCGAGAAGCGCTACATCTTGGCGCCGCAGGGGCTGAAGAAGGGTGACCGCGTGGTCTCCGGCCCCAACGTGCCGCCGCGGGTGGGCAACTGCTTGCCCCTGGAGCGCATTCCGGTGGGTACGCTGGTGCACAACGTGGAGTTGACTCCCGGCAAGGGTGGGCAACTGGTACGCGGAGCCGGGGCGGCGGCACAGATCGTGGCGCGGGAGGGCAACTACGTCACCTTGCGCCTGCCCTCCGGGGAGGTGCGCCTGGTAGCGGGCAAAGGCCGGGCCACGGTGGGACGGGTGGGCAACCTCGACCACCAGAACGTGCAGGATGGCAAGGCGGGACGCAAGCGCTGGCGGGGCGTGCGCCCAGCGGTGCGCGGGGTGGTGATGAACCCGGTGGACCACCCCCACGGCGGCGGGGAGGGCAAGGCCCCTATCGGCATGCCCGCGCCGGTTAGCCCTTGGGGCTGGAAGACCCTGGGCCGCAAGACGCGCAAGAAGAAAAACCCGTCGAGCCGCTTTATCGTGCGACGACGCAAGCCTTAGTCTGTGTGCACAGCAAGGGGTATCGGGCACATGGCCAGATCAATGAAGAAGGGGCCGTACATCGAGGAGAAGCTGCTCCGCAAGGTAGAGCGGGCCCGGGCCACCGGGGATCAGCGCATCATCAAGACCTGGTCGCGGCGGTCCACCATCTTTCCGGAGATGGTGGGCTTGACCATCGCGGTGCACGACGGCCGTCGGCATGTACCGCTGTACATCACCGAGAACATGGTGGGCCACAAACTGGGCGAGTTTTGCCCCACCCGCACCTATCGGGGGATGCGTCCCTCCAAACGAGAACGCTCGACCGGACCGGGTCGCCGGTAGACCACAGTCGTGCTGCGGGAGATGCGAGCATGGACGTTACAGCAACTGCCAAGTGGATAAGAACGGGACCGCGCAAGGTGCGCAAGTACGCGGACCTGGTTCGGCACCAGCCCCTGGAGCAGGCGCGCGCGCAACTGCGACTGCGCCCCTCGCCCTCGGCCCAGGCGCTGCTGCGCTGTCTAGAGTCGGCGGTGGCCAACGCTGAGAACAACCACAACCTGGACGCCGAGGACCTGCGCATCAAGGCCATCCGGGTAGATGGGGCCATGAAGATCCCGCGACTGCGACCGCGAGCGCGGGGGCGCGGCGACCGGTACTATCACCGCACCTGTCATATCACTGTAGTAGTTACCGATGAGGAGGCGGAGTGAGTCCATGTCTTTGCGTCTCGGCCACCTCGGCAAGCGGAGTGTGAACTGAATGGGCCAGAAAGTCCACCCTTACGGATTTCGCCTGGGCATCATCCGCAAGGCGCGCAGCCGCTGGTTCGCGGAAGGCGACAAGTTCCGCCAGCAGTTGCTCGCCGACATGGCAATCCGCAACCACATCTTGCGGACCCATCGCAACGCGGGCATCTCGGATATCATCATCGAGCGCACCGCCGACAACATCAGCGTGACCGTGCAAACGGCCAAGCCGGGCATCATTATTGGTCGAGGCGGACGAGACGTGGATCAGTTGCGGCAGGAGATTGAAAAGCGGGTGGGTGGTCGGGTGCGGCTGAACGTGGAAGAGACTCCGGATCCTGATCTCAACGCCCAGCTGGTGGCCGAAAACATCGCGGGGCAGATTGAGCGCCGCGTTTCGCATCGCCGCGCCATGCAGCAGGCGGTGGAGCGGGCCATACGGATGGGAGCGCAGGGCGTGAGGGTGAAGGTCTCCGGGCGGCTGGCGGGAGCGGAGATTGCGCGCTCCGAAGGCATCGGGCCGGTGGGGCGGGTGCCGCTGCACACCCTGCGGGCGGATGTTGAGTACGGCCTGGCCCACGCTCATACCGCTTACGGTCCCATCGGGGTCAAAGTGTGGCTGTACAAGGGCGAGATCCTGCCGCCTCGCAAGGGCGAGCGGCGGGCTTGGGGCGAGGAAGGCGGCGTGACCGCCGAGGACTGGGAGCGGGTGGCGGCCGCCCAGCGGGCGCGTACGGCCAGCGCCGCGCGCGCGCCGGTGGCGGCGACCGCGACGGCTCCTGAGGCGGTTGCCAGCCAGGTTGCCGAGGTGGAGGAACCGGTGAGTGCGGGGGCGGAAGCCTCGGCCGCCGAGGCCGCCGTTGAGACCGCCGCCGAGGAGGCGGCGCTCCTGGAGACCTCGGCCCCGGAGCCAGCCGCAGAAGCCGCCGCCGAGATGTCGGAGGCAGCGGAGCCGGCGGCGGAGGTCTCGCCTAGTTTGGCAGGCGCAGCGGAGCCGGCTGCGGCGCAGGAGGACGACCAGCATGTTGATGCCTAAGCGACTCAAGTACCGCAAGGCCCATCGCGGCCGCCGGCGCGGCGCTGCCAAGGGGGGCTTTGAACTCAACCAGGGCGACTTCGGCCTGCAGGCGCAGGGCTGCTGCTGGCTCACGGCGCGGCAGATCGAGGCGGCGCGGGTAGCGATGACTCGGCGCGCCCATCGCGGCGGCAAGATCTGGATTCGCGTCTTCCCCGACAAGCCGGTCACCGCCAAGCCTCTGGAAACCCGAATGGGCAAGGGCAAGGGCGCTGTAGACCACTATGTAGCGGTGGTCAAGCCAGGGCGGATCATGTTCGAGATGGCGGGAGTGCCCGAGCCGGTAGCGCGGGATGCGATGCGCCTGGCGGCGCAGAAACTGCCCATTCCTTGCCGGTTCGTAAAGCGGGAGGAGTAAAGATGCCCGACAACGCGAGCAGCACGCGAGACTACCTGGAGCAGATCAAGCAGGCGCCGGATGAGGAATTGGTGGCGCGCAAGCGCCAGATTACCGAGAGTCTGTTCAATCTGCGCTTCCGCCTGGCTTCGGGGCAGATCGAGGATCCGAAACGGCTGCGCAAGTACAAGAAGGCCATTGCGCGCATCAACACGGTGCTGCGAGCCCGGGAACTGGCGCGCAAAGGGGGCAGGCAGCGATGAGCGGACGGCGCAATACCCGGCGCGTGCAACAGGGCGTGGTGGTCAGCGACAAGATGGACAAGACGGTGGTGATTAAGGTCGAGCGCCTCACCCGGCATCCCTTGTACGGCAAGGTAACCCGTCGTGCCCGGCGCTTCAAGGCCCACGATGAAAAGAACGAATGCCGGGTGGGCGACGTGGTTCGCATCGCCGAGTGTCGGCCCTTGAGCAAGGAGAAGACCTGGCGGGTAGTAGAGATCCTGGCCCGCCAGCAATAAGCCGGGAAAGTAGGAGTGAGCCTGTCGCCCGACAGGAGGCTTTGACTGTGCCGGAGTTTGCTAGCGAGAAGATTCGCAACGTCGTGGTCGTGGGCCATCGGGGCTGCGGCAAGACCTCCCTGGTGGAAGCCTTGCTCTTTGCCGCCGGGGCCACTAAGCGCAAGGGGAGCGTGGACGAGGGCACGGCGGTCACCGATTTCGAGCCGGAGGAGCGAGAGCGGCACCTGTCCATCTCGCCGGCGCTGGCTCACTGCCGGGTGGGCGACACCAAACTGAATCTGATTGACACCCCGGGCTACGGGGAGTTTATCGGCCAGGTGGTGCCTTGCCTGTGGGTCAGCGAGGGCGCCCTGCTGGTGGTGGATGCGGTGGTGGGGGTGGAGGTGCATACCCGCCGCATGTGGACGATGGCCCGGGAAATGGGGCTGGCGGTGGTGGCTATGCTGACCAAGCTGGACAAGGAGCGCGCCGACTTTGAGGGGGCGCTGGCGGCCATGAAGGAGTCGCTGGCGGGCGCCGAATTTGTACCGGTGCAGGTTCCCCTCGGCCAGGAAGCAGACTGCCGGGGAGTCGCCGACCTGGTAACGCTGAAGGCGTACTTGGGCGACAGCAAGACCCCGACCAGCATTCCTGAGGAATTCGGCGCGCAGGTGGCGGAGGCCCGCGCCCTGTTGGTAGACGCCGTCGCCGCCACCGACGACGACCTGACCATGGCGTACCTGGAGAACGATGGGCTGACCGAGGAGGAACTGAGGCGGGGGCTGCGCCAGGCTGTGCGCCAGGGGAAACTGGTGCCGGTGCTGGCCAGCGCCGCGCCCTTGGGCCTGGGAGTGCAGCCGGCGCTGACGGCGCTAGCTGAACTCTTCCCCCACCCCCTGCAGCGCGAGCCGTGGGAGGGAACTGACCCCAAGTCTGGGACGCAGGTCACGGTCCAACCCGACGACCCCTTCTGCGCGGTGGTCTTCAAGACCATGAGCGATCCTTACGTGGGGCGCATCAGTCTGCTGCGGGTGGTCGCGGGTAGGGCGCAGGCCGATGCCACGGTGATCAATGCCAACACCGGCGGCAAAGAGCGCCTGGCCGGGCTGGCCACCATGCAGGGCCAGGAGACGCACAGCGCGGGCACTCTCGCCACGGGAGACCTGGGGTGTGTGAGCAAACTCGAAGCAACGGTGAGTGGGCATACTCTGTGCGACCCCAAGCGGCCGGTCGTTCTGCAGATGCCTGCCATTCCGGTGGGCATGCATGCGGTGGCGCTGGTGGCCGCCTCGCGGGCTGACCAGGACAAACTCTCGCAGGCGCTGGCGCGCGTGGCGGAGGAGGATGTGGGCTTCACTTACGAGCGGGACCGCGAAACCGGGGATCTGGTCGCGCGCGGGATGGGGCCACTGCACGTAGACCTGGCCGTTCAGCGGCTGAAGCGCAAGTTTGACGTGCAAGTGGAGCAGAAGCCGCCGCGCATACCCTACCGGGAGACTATTCGCAAGAAAGTGGAGGTACAGGGGCGGCACAAGAAGCAAACCGGCGGCCGGGGCCAGTTCGGCGACGTCTACCTGCGGGTGGAGCCGCTGGAGCGAGGGGCTGGCTTTGAGTTTGTGGACGAGGTGGTGGGAGGCGCTGTGCCCCGCAACTTCATCCCCGCCGTAGAGAAGGGCGTACTGGATGTGATGGAACGCGGGGCCCTGGCCGGCTATCCGGTCACTGACGTGCGTGTAACCCTGTACGACGGTTCCACCCACCCGGTGGACTCCTCCGAGCAGGCCTTCCGCATGGCCGGGCAGATCGGGATGCGCAAAGCGCTGGAGGAAGCCGGCGAGATTCTGCTGGAGCCGATCGCCACCGTGGAGGTCACCGCGCCGGAGGCCCTCACCGGCGATCTCATCAGCGACCTCAACGCCAAGCGCGGACAGATTCTGGGCATGGACAGCATCGGCGGGGGCATGCAAGTGGTGCGGGCGCGGGTGCCGGTGGCCGAGTTGGCCTCCTATGCCGGCGACCTGCGCTCCATCTCGCAGGGGCGCGCCTCGTATACTCTGGAGTTTTCGCACTACCAGGAGGTGCCCCACGAGTTGGCCGAGCGCATCATCGCCGAGGCCAAGCGGGCGCAGCAAGACAAGGACTAGAGGTAGCGAACCATGATCCAGACCGAAACGAAACTCAAGGTCACGGACAACTCCGGGGTGCAGGTCATCGGCTGCATCAAGGTCAAGGGCGTGGGCCGCAAGCGCTGGGGGAGTCTGGGCGATGAGATCGTGGCCTCCGCCAAGCAGGTGACCCCGCAGAGTCCGATCCCCAAGGGGACAGTGCTGCGGGCGGTGATCGTCCGCTGCCGGCAGCCGGTGCACCGGCCGGACGGGAGCGAAATCCGCTTCGATGACAACGCGGCGGTGATTGTGGACAGGCAGGGCAACCCGCAGTGCACCCGCGTCTTCGGGCCGGTAGCGCGCGAACTGCGCGAGAAGCAGTACATGAAAATCATCTCTCTCGCCCCCGAGGTCGTCTGAGCGCGGGCATGGGGAAGGGAGCCGACGATGGCCAAGAACAAGCGTTATCATCCGCTGGACATCAAGAAGGGCGACGAGGTGCTGGTGCTGGCCGGCAAGGACGCTTCCTACAAGGGACACCAGAAGCGAGGCAAGGTCATCGGGGCCCTGCCCCGCGAGGGGCGGCTTTTGGTGGAAGGCGTCAACATTATCAAACGGGCCGTGCGGCGGGATCGGCGGGTACGCCAGGGCGGGATCATCCAAAGCCCGGGGCACATTGATCGTTCGAATGTGATGCTCATCTGCCCGCAGTGCGATAAACCCACCCGGCTGGGGCATCGGGTGAACGACCAGGGCCGGCATGTGCGGGTCTGCAAGAAGTGCGGGAAAGACATTGACTAGCCCGCAGGGCGCGAGCAGCCCACCCCGCTTGACAGACGGCAGAGGGGTGTGGGCAGAGACCGCGGGAGGAGGTAGGCCCGCCTCATAAGCAGCAAGCGAAAGCGCAGGCAACTCTTATGGCATATAGGCCGCGAATGAAAGAGAGATATGAACGGGAAGTCCGCCCGGCGCTGATGGAGCAGTTCGGCTACCGGAACCTGCATCAGGTGCCCAAGCCCCTCAAGGTATGCGTGAGCATGGGCGTACACGAGGGGGGCACCAACTTCGAGACGCTGGAGCGGGCCGTAAATGAGGTGGCCAAGGTCGTCGGGCAGCGGCCCACCATCACTCGCGCCAAGCGGTCAGTGGCGAATTTCGGGGTGCGCAAGGGCATGCCCATCGGCTTGCGCGTTACCCTGCGGCACGACCGCATGTGGGAGTTTCTGGATCGCTTGTTCTCCATCGCTATTCCGCGCATTCGCGACTTCCGGGGGCTGCCCCGGGAGAGCATGGACGGACGGGGCAACTATTCGCTGGGCATCAGCGACCTGCTCATCTTCCCGGAGTTGAGTTACGACGAGGTGGAAAAGACCCGGGGGATGCACGTGACGATCGCGACCTCGGCCCGCAGCGACGAAGAGGGCCGGGAACTGCTAGAGCGCCTGGGGCTGCCCCTGCGGCGCGTGGAATCATAGGGAAACCGGGTGGGTCGGTGGGAGACCAGGCGATGCCTGGTTGGCCACTGGCCCCTCCCAGGAGGCAAGTCTGGGTGGCTAAGAAATCTTGGATCGCCAAGCAGAAAAGAGTACCAAAGTTCTCGGTGCGCCGCTATAACCGCTGCCAGATTTGCGGGCGCAGACGGGGCTACATGCGCGCCTTCGGCATGTGCCGCATCTGCTTCCGGGAGAACGCGCAGGCCGGTAACATCCCCGGCCTGACCAAGTCCAGTTGGTAGCGGGCAGGGTAGGCTGCTCAATACCCACAGTTGAGGTGTCTAGGGAATGGCCCAGCAGCGCAGCAGCAAGAAGACCAAGCCAGCCGTGCGCCGCAAGGTGATACGGACGGAGGCGCCGGCGGTCAGCGACCCTATCGCTGACATGCTGACGCGAATCCGGAACGCGGCCATGGCCCGGCATGTGGACGTCAGTATCCCGGTGTCAAAGATGAAGATAGAGATCGCCTCCATTTTGCTCCGCGAAGGCTACATTCGGGGCTTCCAGTTGGTGGATCGGGGCAAGATGATCCGCATTCGGCTTAAGTACGACGCCAACCGCCGGCCGGTGATCAACGGGCTCAAGCGGGTGAGCCGGCCGGGGCGGCGCGTCTATGCCGGGCGGGATAACCTGCCGCGGGTGCAGAACGGGCTGGGGGTAGCCATCCTTACCACCAGCCAGGGAATCATGACCGCCCGGGAGGCCGCTCGCGCAGGGATCGGCGGGGAAGTCCTCGGGTATGTCTGGTAGGGTGCGGCCCCAGTAAGGAGCGGGAACGATGTCGCGTATCGGAAGGAAACCTATTCCGCTGCCCGAGCAGGTCAGCGTCAAGCTAGAACCGGGCAACCGGGTCACGGTCACCGGGCCGCGTGGCCAACTGAGCGCGCAACTGGCGCCGGAGATGACCATCGAGGTGGGGGAGCAGGAGGTGCGCGTGAGTCGGCCCACGGATCAGGCACGGCACCGGGCCCTGCACGGCTTGACTCGCTCGCTGCTGGCCAACATGGTCACCGGGGTCAGCGCTGGTTTCGAGAAGCGGCTGGAGATCCAGGGGGTGGGCTACCGCGCCGACATGGACGGCAGACGGCTGCGGGTGCGCATCGGCTATTCCCACGATGTGCTGGTGGACCCCCCCGAGGGCCTGGAACTAGCCACCGAGGGGACCACCGTTATCGTGGTGCGGGGCAACGACAAGGGCGCGGTAGGCCAACTGGCGGCCAACATCCGCAAGATCCGGCCCGTGGAGCCTTACAAGGGCAAAGGCATTCGCTACGTGGGAGAGAAGGTCCGGCGCAAGGCCGGCAAGCAAGCCAAGATCGGCGGCTGAGGCCACGGTGCCGCCGAAACAGCGAGGTGCTAGCTAGTGAGCGTTGAACGAGACCGAAAGGCGGCGCGGCGACGCCGCCATCTGCGGGTGCGGCGCAAGATTAGGGGCACGGCGGAGCGCCCCCGGTTGTGCGTCTTCAAGAGCACCCGGCATATCTACGCCCAGGTGATAGACGACAGGGCCGGGCGCACGCTGGTCGCCGCCTGTACCCGAGAGAAGGCCCTGGCGGAGGGCCTCGACAGCACGAAGAATTTGGCCGCGGCCGCGGCCGTGGGCAAAGCGATAGGGGAGCGAGCCGTGCAGGCCGGGGTGAAGCAGGTCGTCTTCGACCGCGCCGGCTGGCCCTACCACGGGCGCATCAAGGCGCTGGCGGAAGCCGCGCGCGAGGCGGGCCTGGAGTTCTAGGCCTGCGGCCAGGGGAGAGCAAGTGATGGACAAACCGCAACTCGTGGTTCGACAGATAGCCAGCGCCATCGGCGCCCAGGAGCGGCACAAGCGCACTCTGAAGGCCCTGGGACTGGGGCGTATCAACAAGACCCGGCGCCTGCCCGACAACCCCGCGGTGCGCGGGATGCTGTTTCACGTCAAGCATCTGGTTGAGGTCAAGCCGGAGGAGTAAAGCGCGAGTAGGTGCGCCCTGCTAGGGCGCGCCTCCCTCTCGCCGCCGCAGCCGGCGGCAGTCTCCCCCGCTAGCGGGGGGAGAGGGGGACGAGGACCGAGCGCGATGGACGCCGCGGTAGCGAGGAACAAGCCATGAAACTAACCGATCTAAGACCCAATCAGGCGCGGGCGAAGGCTCGCAAGCGGGTGGGGCGTGGGCATGCTGCCGGCCAGGGCAAGACCTGCGGCCGAGGCCAGAAGGGGCAGAAGGCGCGCGACAGCATCAAGCCCGGCTTCGAGGGTGGACAGACTCCGCTCTTCCGGCGGCTGCCTTCCTTGCGGGGACAAAGCAACAAGGCCCACAACATCGGCTTGTTCCGCAAGCAGTACGCCGTGGTCAATGTGGAGAGCCTGAATCGCTTCGAGGCGGGTACGGTCGTGGACGTGGATCTGCTGGAGGCTACCCGCCTGGTACGTAACCGGCGCGACGGGGTCAAGATCTTGGGCCGCGGTAGTCTGGACCGCCCGCTGACGGTGCGAGCCCACGCCTTCAGCGCTGCCGCACGCGCGGCCATCGAACAAGCCGGCGGCACGGTTGAGGTGATGGAGAGATGAAAGAGCGGCTGGCAGCGCTGGGTCAGGCTCTGCGACTGCCGGACGTGCGCAGACGTATCGTGTACGTGTTCATGATGTTCGCCGTATACGTGGGCTGCGCGCATGTGCCGCTGCCCGGCATCAGCCACGCCGGCTTGGCCCATCTCTTCGGTCAGGGCGGGACCTTCGGCAGTCTCGGTGACTTGCTCAATGCCTTCAGCGGCGGGTCGCTGCGCCGCTTCTCGGTGCTGGCCCTGGGCATCATGCCCTACATCAACGCTTCCATCATCTTCCAACTGCTGGTGATGGCAATTCCCTCCTTGGAGGCCCTGCAGAAGGAGGGCGAGTGGGGCCAGCGCAAGATCCAGAAGTGGACCAAGTACCTGACCATGGCCCTGGCCGTGTTGCAGGCCGCGGGGATGATCACTCTCTTTCGCCAGGCCGGGGTGTACACGGGCACGCCCGCGCAGACGCTCTTTAACATCCTGATGATGACAGCGGGGACGGCCTTCCTCATGTTCATCGGTGACAAGATCACCGAGAAGGGCATCGGCCAGGGCGTGTCGCTAATCATCTTCGCCGGGATCATGACGAGCATGCCCACAGACCTGGCTAAGACCGCCCAGGTCTGGAAGAGCGGCACTATCACTATCGCCAACCTGCTACTGCTGGCTGCGCTGTTCGTGGGCACCATCTACGTCATCGTGCTCTTCCAGCAGGCGCAGCGGAAAATTCCGGTGCAGTACGCCAAGCGGATTCGGGGCAATCGCACCTATGGGGGCACCACCAGTTACCTGCCACTGCGGGTCAACCAGGCGGGGGTGATCCCCATCATCTTCGCCATCGCGGTGGCCATGTTCCCGGCGACTATCGCGGGGATGTTCCAGTTGCAGGGGATGCAGAACTTCCTGACCAATGTCCTGCGTCTGTCTCCGGAGACGGTGGGTTCCGCGGTGAATGCCCTGCGCGAGTGGACGATGCCCGGGTCCACTAACCATTTCGCGTCGCTGTTCTATTTCGTCCTCGTGATCGTGTTCACGTACTTTTATACGGCGGTCACCTTCAACCCGGAGCAGATTGCCGAGAACCTGCAGAAGCAGGGCGGCACGATCCCCGGGGTGCGTCCGGGGGCCAAGACGCGGGACTACCTGGATCGCATCCTGTACCGGATCACGCTGGCGGGTGCGCTTTTCCTAGGAGTCATCGCCCTGTTGCAGTACTACGTAGGTGACATCACCGGCGTCCATACTTTCACCCTGGTAGGCGGCACCTCGCTGCTCATCGTGGTCGGCGTGGCCCTCGACACCATGCAGCAGATCGAGGCGCAGCTGCTGATGCGCCACTATCGGGGGTTCCTGTCGGCGTAGGGAAGCGGCGCGTGTTTTGCGGGCGGGCAATAGACGACGGGGCAAACAGCCCCCGCGCTACGGTGGTGAGGCGGAGGGGGAACAGGAGCACACAGCGTGGAGAAATACAATATCATCTTGCTGGGACCACCGGGCGCGGGCAAGGGCACCCACGCGGAGTTCCTGGTCCGCGAACTGGGCGTCGAGCACATTTCCACTGGGGATATGCTGAGAGCGGCCGTCGCCGAAGGCACCGCGCTCGGCCGCCAGGCCCAGACTTACATGGAGGCGGGTGCGCTGGTGCCCGATGAGGTGGTCATCGGCATCGTCCGGGAACGGCTGCTGCGAAGCCGCCCGGGGCGAGTGCTGTTTGACGGTTTTCCGCGCACCCCAGCGCAAGCGGAGGCGCTGGAGAAGGTGGCCGAGGAGGTCGGCCTACCTCGTGCGCTGGTGGTGTATCTGCAGGTCAGCGACGAGGAAGTGGTGGCGCGGCTCAGCGGACGCCTGCAATGCCGTGACTGCGGCGCCATCTTCAACCGTCGCTACGACGACCTAGAGGCTGGGGCAAAGTGCCCGACTTGCGGGGGGGAGGTCTACCAGCGCGACGACGACCGGCCCGAGACCATTCGGCGACGCTTGTGCGCTTACCGAGAGCAGACCGAGCCGCTGATCGCTTACTATCGGCAGCGGGGGCAACTGGTGGAGGTCCCCGCCGAAGGTGACACCATCGAGAATCTCGCCGCTCGGGTAGTGGCGGCGGTGCGGGAGCGGCATAGTTAGCGCGCCATGCAAGCCCGCCCCCGCGTCAGGGTGACTCGCAAGACCGCGCAGGAGCTGGAGCGCATGCGGGAGTCGGGGCGCATCCTGGCCCGCACGGTGCAGGCGATTGTGGCGGCTGCCCAGCCGGGGGTGGCGACACGGGAACTTGACAACCTGGCCCGCGAGTGCCTGGCCGAGGCCGGCGCGCAGCCCTCGTTCTTGGGTTACCGCGGCTATCCGGCGGCCATCTGTGTGGAGATTGAGGACGTGGTAGTGCACGGGATTCCCGACGGGCGGCGTCTGAAGGAAGGACAGATCATGGGCGTGGACGTGGGCGCCTTCTACGAAGGGTTTCACACCGACATGGCGGTGACTATCCCCATCGGCGAGGTGGATGAGCAACGCCGCCGATTGCTGGCGGTGACCCAGCAGGCCCTGGAGGCAGGCATCGCCCAAGCCCGCGCCGGCCGGCGGATTCGGGACCTGGCGGCGGCGGTGCAGCAGGTGGCGGAAGCCGCCGGGTTCGGGGTGGTGCGCGATCTGGTAGGCCACGG
>CALFVE010000257.1 GCA_937928475.1 uncultured bacterium
ATCCTCGGGCCATAGTACTTGTAGCCGCTATCGCAGCCCTGCCAGAAGGCCATCCAGTCGCGCAGAATGGGATCGGGGCTGCCCTCGTAGCGCGTACTCGGGCTCTGTGCCACGAAATCAGCCCAATGCAGCCAGTAGTAGTGGTTCATGGGGAGCCATTTGGCGTGGCCATCCATGAACCCGCAGTTGGCTCCATCCATGTGAATGAAGCCCCTCCATTCGGGCAGGTAGCCGGAGGCGTTGGTACCCCAGCAATCCACCCAGTAACATGCGGAATTCTTGGAGCACATGACCCACAACTGTTGGGCGAGGGCCGGACGCATGGAGAGCTTGGCTGGGGCGGCAGATCCCGCCAGGGCATTATAGTTCGGCGCGTAGCCGGCTTGATTCGGGATGTTAGCCTCGGCGACGTTGGCGTCATTGACAGGGTCAATAAAGATCTGCTTGTTCTTGACATAGGGCATCAGGGCCCCGGACAGCCCGATGCGGTATGCGGGCGCCCAGATCGTGGGGTTTATGGGTGGGGGACGCTCGCCCCAATCGGTGGCATACTGCTGGAGCGCCAGACAGATTTGCTTGACGTTTGACAGACAGTTGTTCTGTTTGGCCTTCGCCCGGGCGCGAGCGAAAACCGGAAACAGAATCGCTGCCAAGATGGCGATTATGGCAATCACCACCAGCAGCTCTATCAGCGTGAAGGCCTTGCGTCTGCTGAACATTGGCTTTCCACCTCTCTTTATTCGAGTCTCGCGAAAGTCACCCTAGGTCCGCGACCGATCTCCCTAGCGGAAGGGGGGCTGGCCGGCCCCGCCGGCGAACAACTGGGTTCCGCCCCAGTAGGGGAGGCAGTACGCAGGGAAGTTGACACAGTCATAGGTGGGGGGCGTCAGGGACCATTTGGCGTGTCCATCGGCGAAGGCCCAGTTCCAGCCTGCCTTTCTCCAGTCCTCATCGGGGGGGTGCAGCCCCGTCCACGCATATCGGCTAATGGTGACGTAACGGGTGCTGACCGCATTCTCGCCGAAGAGGATGAACTGAGCGATTCCCGGGACCGGGTAGCCCTGGTACGTTCCGCCGAAGAGGTTTGATTCAGCATCGACCCCGATCAGCCACGCATTGAAGTAGTAAGAGACCTGGTAAGGATCGTTGGGGTAGTCGGTGCGCGGCTCGGACGTTGGGCATACCATTATCTCCTGGTTCTTGAGGTAAGGGAATAGCCCCTTCGCCCAGTTGGCACACCCCGCCCCTTGGATGTAGGTTCCATTAGCGTAGGTGGTGTCGTTAGGCGGCACCGGGGGGTTGGGGTCGAGTGCCCACGCGGGCCTGTTCGGCGAGCCGGCGTTCCCGCCCTGCATGAAATGTTGGTCATAATCCGCGGCATACATCAGCGCCGCCAGTGCCATTTGTTTAATGTTGTTCAGGCAGGTCGTCGCCTCGGCCTTGGCCTTAGCCCTTGCGAACACCGGGAACAGAATCGCTGCCAGGATGGCGATAATGGCTATCACCACTAGCAGCTCAATTAAGGTGAATCCTCTGGGCCTCATCTTGCGTCTCCTCCTTTGGGATTGGTTACCTGCGGCACAGCCCCGCACGAGCCCCGAACAATCAGCGTAGGTTGGAGTTGTACGCGCCGGGGGGCCAGGGGTTGCTTCCCCTGGTATTGAAGGTTCTCAAACAGCAAGCGAGCAGCCTGCGCGCCGATCTGCTCGGCCTGCTGGCGAATGGTGGTAAGCGGAGGGTTCCAGAAGGCACTAGGATAGAGGTCGTCGCAGCCCACCACGCTGACCTGACCCGGCACCGCCACTCCAGCCTGGGCCAAAGCGCCTAAAGCCCCGTAGGCAAGACCGTCGTGCGCTGCTACCAGACCGTCGAAGGTGAGCTCAGAGCGCAGACAGTCCGTAACCACCTCGAAGGCGAATTGCTCTCCGGGTTCCACGTGAGGATAGTCAGGCCCTACGAGTTCTGCTGGCGGCAACGACAATTCTGCCAGAGCGCGGTTGCATCCAACCAGCCGTTCCTGGATTGCCGAGGAGCATTCCAGCAGTGCCCGGGAAGTAAGAAAAGCCAGGTGCTTGCGTCCGAGCTTGGCCAGGTGACGCGCGCACAGATAGCCGCTCTGCTCGTTATCATTGCATACGGAGTCGGCGCTCACCTCCGGCATGCGCCGGACAACGAAAACGAGGGAAACTCCCTCGGCAAGCAAGTTCTGATAATAGGCGGTGTTCTCGTGGGGGTGTGCCGGGAGCACAATCAGACCATCAACTCGGCTGGCCAACAAGGCCTCCACCATGCGTACTTCCTGCGTGGGATCGCCCTGCGAGCAGCCCAACAGTGGAATGTAGTCGTGTGCCTCGACAACCTGCTGAATGCCGTCCACGACGGCGGAGAAGACGGGACTATTGATGGTGGTGACGACAACGCCGACTGTCGAGGACCGCTGCCGGCGCAGGCCGCTGGCGAGCCGATTGGGGCGGTAGCCGAGTTCCCGCGCGACTTCCCGGACCCGTTGGCGCGTCTTTTCACTGATGCGCCCGCCACCGCTCAGCGCATACTGAGCGGTGCTGCGTGACACCTGGGCCGCCTGCGCCACATCTTTGATACTGACCCGGTCCCTGAAGAGGGGCATATTGCGGATAAAAACATCCAAAGGTGAATCGTGCCAGCATCCTACCAAGAATGGCTTCGGCTGTCAATACCCTGCAAGAACATTTTCTGCAAGAGCATCGGAGGCAACCACAAGCAGCCGTGGCCCCGGCGTTTTTCGGTGCAGAGTTGCATAAACAACGAGTTCTTGTAGTGCGCTCTGGCCCCTCATACGACGCAGCAAACCGGTCTTGTGTGCTGGCTCGTTACATCTGATAGAGGGTGCCAATCTCATCCTGCAAGCATGTCGTCCCTGATTGGTGTGTGGGTGGCTCAGCCTACGGCGGGAGGGGGTAGTTTCCGCGGTTCCCCCCGAGGATCATGGCTTCTTGTACGACCTCAAGCCAAGTATCCGCATCCTCCGCAGCCACCGCGGGCAATCTGACTATCTCGAGGCGTTGCTCCAGCCACAGGGTCCTGCCAGGAGCGACGAGCGTGAGCGGTCCGACCTGCTCGACCTCGCCGAATCCCTGGGCCACTTGTGAACCGCAAGTGTAAAAAGTTGTGGTGGCCCCCGCCTCAGGGTACTCGGCGTTATTCTCGTGCCTGACGGTTGAGATCAAGCCCAAACCGGGGCGGAGGTATGCCACCCAGCCGGCGTCCGAATTCGTTCCGACCTTGAACTGACCCGCGCGGCTGGGCACGCCGAAGTCCACTCCCATGGCTCGCCGGCCGAGTCGGAGACACGGCTCATCCGGCGCCGCCCCCGGGAACATCAGTAAGGACTTGACCCTGGTCTTGTCCAGAGCCCACAGGACGAGGCCCATTCCTTCATGGGGCACGGCCATGATGACCCACGCCGCCAGCCGCCGCTCGCAGTCACGCATATTTCTGAACCCATGGCGTACGGTCAGCACGGGGGCGTCCTCATCCAGTTTGACCTCCATAATCAATTGCAGCCCCGACTGCGGCTCGGGTGCCGCCGTGATGCGGACGTGCCGCTCACTGAGAAGCCGGAGTTCGGCAGGCTGCAGCGCCGGCAGGCCTGAGGTCGCTACCTGACCTGGCTCCATATACCAGCTGCGCACCCCGTAGTACTGGTCAGTCTGCGACACTCGCAGGGGAGACAGACCCCCGTGTAGGCGAAAAGCGATCACCCTGGGGTAGGGATGCGCGCCCACCTGGACCTCGGCGACTTCGTTCCTCAGCCAGCACTCGGCGGTGCTCTCCGGATTGTCCCCCGCTTGAGGAAGCTCGGCAGCGGCAACCCATGCGTTCATCAACAACAACCAGGCTAGGCCATAGTTCATCGGGCGACTTTCCTTCCATGCCACCGCACGATCTCGGCTCTTGCTCGCAGCCGGGACGCAGCCGTCACGTGGTGCCCTGGGCGCAGTCGGCGGCGGCCCCCGGAGGCGCCGGGTGGGCGCAATGGTTCAGGTCAGCACCTCGAACCGGTGCTCACCTTCGGGCAGGGTAAAGACCAGCAAGTGCGAGACCCGGCTGCCCTGCATGATGGGATTGTAGGCTGCCGGGTACGGCTCCCCGGCAACCGCCAGCCGGGGCACCTGCTCAGTTTGTCGCGGCCAACGCAGGACCACCCGTTTCTTCGGGCCCTGAGAAAGGCCTCTGACGTTGTCCCCGTCATAGGTGACCGAGATGGGCCCCAGGGCATCCACCCGCGCCGGCCCCAGGGATAGACAATCGCCGGAGAGCAAGCACAGGGTGACCTTCTCGCCAGCCCGGTGCACCAGACCAGCGCGCCCCCGCAACGCTAGCGGCCCCTCCCTCACCCACGTGAACCTCTCGCTGAGCAGCGCCCATTCCTCCCAGCGCGCCGCCTGCACGTGGAAGCCCCGGGGAACCCGCTCCACCGCCGGCCACGCCTCTTCCGGGCGGTGAGGCAGCAGCAAGGTCAGATATCCCTGTCCTGGTCCGCGCCATATCCGCAGGAAATGCTGTGTCTCGCCGCTCACCTCCACCGGCAAATCCAGTGTGCACTCCCGCCACTGGGCCAGCCGCTCCTCATCCTGAGGATCTCGGCCGGCGTAGCTCCACCGGCCGGTCTCCAGGCGATCTCGTGGATCGCCGTGCCAGAACACGCGCAAGTCCATGCCCAGTTGCCCCGAGAAGCACGCCGCTTCCGCTTGCACCTCCACCCCGGTGGCCAGCACGTGCAGGGACCAGTCGGAGGGCAGATCGCTGGCCACGGCGTCGGCCACTACCAGGTAATCACCGGCGCGGCTGAGCAAAACCTGCCGCGTTACGGAGGCAGGCTCGATCGGCTCCCACGGCTTGACCCAAGCCTTGCCCCAGGGGTCATCCGGCTTCTCGGGTACTTCCGTGAGAGAATCCACAACCATTTCGCCGGCAAAGTAGTCGGCCGCATCCAGCGCCGCAAACTCGGCTATCTCGCCTCTAGCGCCGTCGCACTTGTGCGCCAGCGAGACGCGGTTGTGATACCAGGGCTGTACGTTATTGGGTTCGTACATGCAACCGTAATCCAGGGCCAGGGGCACGCCCCGGCCGTAGTAGTGGAAGCTCAGCTCATCGGGATCGTAGTGGTTGAAGGCCTGACCGCATTTAATCAAGAAGTAGGTCTCCTCCCCGGCCGGGTTGCGTTGCCTCAGCAAAGCGCCATAGCCGTCAAGCCGATGCGACCCATGCATTTCCTGCGGCTCGGCTGCGGCCAGGGCAGGATCGATCAGCAGCAACGCCCCACACCAGCGCCCGATGGTAACCGGGTCGTGCACTCCACACACCAGGGCACCGCCCTGCTGCCAGTGCCACATCATGGCGGCGGCAAACTCAGTATCGTCCGCGAATACGCGGGCTGCCCAGGCGTACACGTTCTGCTGGCTCTGACTGTGGAAAGAAAAAGTGGTGTCGCCCACGGTAGGCAACATCGCGGCCCGCCGCCGGGGGTCGTAGGGAGTCTGAATCAGGCCGAAGTAGCGGAGGCTGGCCTTGCAGGTCTCCGCCTCCCGAAAGCCCTGGTAGCCGTTCAGGCGCAGCATGTGAAGGCACGGCAGCAAGAATAGCATGGTGCCGCCCTGGTAGTTGGGAGCCTCCTCCCAGGCTCCGGAGGGGTGCGTCCACAAGACGAACTCGTCGTTAAGCAAGTTCTCTGCCCAGGCGACCCATGCATCCCTCCGAGGGTGTGCGGAGAGCAGGCAAGCGATCGTTGCGACGCAGGTGTAGTGATCGCTGATGAAATTCACGTTGCCCTTGTAGAAACCGCGCTCGTCGGGGGGCCAGTAGTGGGGATCGGTGATCGCCAAATTGAGAAAGGCGAAGACCGCGTCCGCCCAGCGGCGATCCTCCTCGCTGACTGCCTCCGAGGCCGCAACCAGGTCCCAGTCGATAGCGGTCCGCCGCAGCTCCCGCGTGAGAGCAATGGCTACCAACTCGTGAAAGGCATAGCCCTTGGTGAGAAAGTCTTCAAGCCATTTCCGCAGCCGCGTGAATACACGTTCGCAGGCCGCCTGTGCGTAGGCAAGGTCTCCCGTGGCCAGCCAGGCGCCTGCCGGATCCCGTTCCTGCTCCGGTGGCTGGTGACGGGCGGCAAACAGTTCCCGGAAGGCGGGCCACTCGGAAGCCTTGCGACGGATTGCCGGCAACTGCCCCGCCTGCATCAGCAGGTGTGGCTGGTAGGAATCGGCCGGACGATCCCAGGTCAGCGGCCACTGCCGCACCTTTTCCAGAGGCAGTTGGGCCAGGCGTACCTGCGCCTGGAAGCACTTATTCGTCGCCATCGCCTCTGTTACTAGCGCTTGGTCTCGGTCAGCCACCACCAGCCCCCACCATCGCTCGTTTTCGGCCAGCGGCGCGCGCAGCCGCAACCCGAACGGTCCCGTCTCCACCTGCAGTCGGGCTTCGCTGCCTCCTCGCCACCAGTCGCTGTGACTGGCAAAAACCGCCAGCCAGTCGTGCTCGTCGGCCCGGCTGGAATAGGCGGCAAACCAACTCGACCAGTCCACTTCCCAGGAGTGGTGCGGAATCAGGCCCGACACGCTCTCTTGGGTGAAGTCCAGCGCGAAGGTGTGATAGGTGCTCCCCCGGTAGTTATCGGGGTCGGTCACTTTGCCGAACGAGGCGGTGTGTGGCCGCCAGTGGCCGCGGTCGAAGCTGTGCCCCAGATCAAACACCAAGCAGGCCGCCTCCGGGGCCCGGCAGACCTCGTGGATCAAGACGGCCTCGTCGCCTGCCCGCACCTCCACCGTCACTACGTAACTGCCGCCTGCGGGGTAGTCATACTCCAGGCGCGCTCGGGCGAAGACGGGGCCGGCTGCCTCCCACACCAAGCGCGGCCCCCCGCATGGCAGCGGCCCCTCCAGGCGACCCTCTCCTCGCCACCGACCGTCAACACCCCGCACCGCCAACAGCGGGCCGCTGGCCTGCTGCCCGGAAGCAGCCGTCTCGGGAAGCTTGAGGGCCAGCAATGCGTTGGAGACCACCACGGCACCGGCTTCTGCCGGTTCGATGCGCAGATCGGTCGCGGGCGGCTCACAAGCTAGGTCCACGCTCCAGGTGCGGGTCGCCAGGCCCGGGAGATCGCCGTAAAACCAACAGGTTGCCGCTGCCACACTCCCGTCGCCGTGAAAAGAAATGTCTACCAGTTGGCCGGCGGTAGTTCCCTCTTCCGCACAGTGTACGGCAATCACCGAACCCGTCACCTCGCCGGGTGCAAAGGCCACCGGCATGGATAGCAGTTCGTGCCGCCAGTGCCAGTTCAAGTGTTCCGAAATGGTCAACTCATTAGTCATTACCGCGTCTTCCTTTCAGTGGTTCTGCGCTAGCCTCGAGGCTGAGCGCGGTTGGCGCCGCTGCCTAGAGCCGAGGTCGGCTCTTCCGGCTGCCTGGCTCGCAGACTCGTGGCGAAGATACCCTCGACCAGCGGAGTTGTGGGCAAGCCCTTCAAGAACTAGAACTCCAGCGGTCACCTACTGTGAACCGATCAACGATTACGCGTCCCCAGCCCTGTTTGCACAGAGACCCCTGTCTTTCATGCAAGTACTCAACGCCTCTCCGAGCTAAATTGCCCCTGAGTTGGAGGCAAAATCGGCCTGTGCCACGGTCAACGCGGTGGATTGACCAGTCCTTCGCTGCAAATGATCCTTGGCAGACTGTCGCGTTCCTCGCGTGGCGCGGAGAGGTCGGCGCGCTTGCCGAGGTCATGGGCCCGGTACAGTCTTGTCAGTTCGTGCAGCAGATCCGCGCCGGTGACGGCGTTCTTGCGCAAGCGATTCAGCTCGCGGTTGACGGCAGGAGTGGGAGGGAGGCGGAAGGCCGCCTCTAGGATGTTGATCTGCCCCTTGCGGTCCTCATCTCGGGCCTCACGGAACAGGAGGTGCAGTTCACGCAACACATACCGCTGGCCGGGCCGCAGGCTGACCGCATGTTCGCGTTCGGCCTCGCGGTGCTTGACCTCCTCGGCGAAGACTTGCTTCACCCTCATCACGACTCGGTTGTACCCCGCGGGCAACGGCTGCGGGTCAGTGAGTGGACCGCAACGAATGGCGCTAAGCACTCGCGGTAGGTCACGAGAGACGATGTTGCCGGCAGCGTCAAGCAGGAACAGCTGCTGGTAGCGTCCAGCTTGACAGAATACGAAGGTGCCGGCAGCGTCGGCGCGCTTGGCAGTACGGATGCCGTCGCGCAGATCGGCTATCCTGGCGAACTCGGCGGGGGTTTCCTGCCGCAAGCGGCGCAGTTCTTCTTCGGCTTCGTTCAGGTCCAGAAACTCCTGCTCCTCGGGCCCGTCGATGAGGCTCGACTGGTCGCCCTCTGCCTCATAGATTGCGTACATGGCCTCTTCGTTGAGTTGTTCGGTGGGATCAAGAATCGCGGCGTCTTCACCGATGGTCTCGTGAATCTCGGCAATTCTCCTCGCCAGCTTCTCGCGGAGACCCAGGTTTTTCTCAAGCTCCGTCTCTGGCAGGAAGTTGAAGCCGTAGACCACATCGTGTTCCGCGCCGATGCGGTCAATGCGGCCAAAGCGTTGAATCAGTTTCACGGGGTTCCAGTGCAAGTCGTAGTTGATCATCATGCTGCAATCTTGGAGATTGAGACCCTCGGCCAGCACATCTGTCGCGACCAGAGTCATTATCTCCGTTTCGTGGGCGCCCATGCGATATTCCGGGTTGGCCTTGGGAGCGAACCGACCGACTACGCGGGCCTTACTCTTATCGCCGCTGAAGATCACCTCGATGTCGTCGTGCGCGCCGTCTGGGTTGAGTTGGTCGTACAGATACCGCGCCGTATCTGCATACTCCGTGAAGATCAGTCGCTTGCTGCCACGCAAGGGCTCCTGATCCAGCATTTCCTTGAGCCTCTGCAGCTTGGCGTCCTGTTCTGGACCAATGTTGCTTACCAGAGCCTCTATCCTCTGCAGAAGCCTTATATCATGGCGGATGTGCTGCCGGAGCAGGTCTACGTCGAAGTCGGCCGCGTCGTAACGACCGGTAACGGCTTGCAGAGCCTGGACGAGTTCGCTGTCCGTCATCTGGTCGGCCTCGTGCAGCAGGTCCTCCGCCTTTTCACCGGCGGCAACGATCCCCTCCTCCAGCGCCGCGACGAAGGCCTCGTGCGTGCGGATCATCCGGCGGACCGTCTCCCGAAAAGCGTAGACGCTGGATTCGAAGCGCTTGAAAAGCAATACTCGAATCAGTCCGCAGAGGTTGGCACCTGCCCGCTGCAGGCTGGCATAGGGCTCTGTGCGCTGTTTGTCCCGCGCGACGTAGTGCCACAGTCCGTAGCGGGCGTAGGTGAGCCCTTCACCGAGCGCGGCGCCGGGGACGCGACGGGTGACAGGTCTGCCCAGGTATCCGCGTATCTGCTGGTAAAGGCCCTGGTAGGTGGCCTCGATGCTATACTCCACCGTGCGCAGTTCCCGCTTGGGAAAGAACTGATGGCGCCCCCCCACCAGCACATAAGCCCGGCGTTGGCCCCTGCGGTACTCCTCGAAGCGATTGCGGTCCACGCGCTCATGGGTCTCGGCGTCGTAACCGTACCACTTCAGGATGTCGTTGCGTCGCCGACGCACGAGCACGTGGCGTAGCAAGTCGGGCAGGCTGCGCTCGCCCGCGTCGATCATTTTGAAGTACTCGCGGAGGTTAGGCGGGTCCACCGGCAAGTAGGTGGTCTCCCGCGGGTGGAAGAGCCTGATCTGGTGGTAGACATCCCAGGCGCTCTTGTTGCGGGGTGTCGCGGTCAGGAAGCAGCACTTGCGTCCCTGGTGCAGGTAGTCTTGCAGAATCTGGTAGCGCTGGGTGTCGCTGTAGCGGAAGTTGTGGCTCTCGTCTACCAGCACGAAGTCCCGGTCGGCGTAGAGTTCATCCTCAAGCAGCCGCTTGGTCTCGCCCATGCGGTCCTCCCGCAGGTAGCCCATGGAAAGCACCACTGCCCCCAGATCGTAAAGGTCATTGTATCGCCTCCACATCTCCACCAGCGCGGCCGGGCAGATAATCAGCGGACGCACGCCGGCTATATGCCGGAAGTGCTTGATGACCGCCGCGCCCACAAAGGACTTGCCCATCCCTACCACATCCGCCACGAAGCACCCACCCCACTGCCGGATCATCGCCACCGCCTGCTTTACCGCCACCCGCTGGAAGTCCGACAGCCGCCGGTTGATCTCGTCATCCCAGAGAATCTCCTGCGCCTCTTCGTCCTCCAGGCGGTCCTTGACCAGCGTGTACAGCGTCTTCATGTAAATGTCGTACGGGCGCACGGGAGCGAGCGCCCACGACTGGCGCATCTCTTGCATCAGCGTCGCGTCGAAGTCCGCCGCCTCCTGCCACAGCGTCTCTAACCAGCGCACCAACTCGGCATGGTTGTCGTTGCCGTGCACCACCACGTTCAGTTCGGTGTTGTGCGTCACCCCGGCCAGCGTCAGATTGGAGGACCCCACGATGGCGATGCCTCGCTCCTGTCGCTCCACGGCGTTGCCGCTCTGGTCGTAGACCGGCCCGTAGTCGAAGATGTAGGCCTTGGCGTGCAGCCGGCCCTTGGTGTAGATGCGGACCTTCAGCCGGCCCTCCTCGTACATGCGCACCAGGCTGCGCAGCAGGGCCTCCGCCTCGTCCGTCTGCTCCATGTGGGCGATGTCCTCGCGCAGTTCCCTACCGGTCGCCACCACCGTATTCAGACTGTCGAGGTGCTTGGGATACCGTTGCTGCTCAAGGGCGTCGGCCACCAGTTCCAGGCGGCGCCGACCCTCGGCCAGTTGCTCCAGCGTCTCCCGATTGGTGACGTTACCGATCAGCAACCGCAGTTCCCCCACCCCGGCCAGTCGCTCGGCGATAGCCTCAAACCCGGACAAAAAGAAGTACCCTACGGCAAACCGCGCCGCCTCCGTGGACTGCAGGATGCGGTTGATGTGGTCCACCAGCTTCTCTTCGCGGTTGTCTATGATGTCGTGGGAGGGCATCTTTCACTCCTGAGGGGCCGGCGCCGGCTACTCGCGCAGAGCCTCGGCGCGCTCAATGCCGGGTACAGAAGAGAGCTTGCGGTCGAAGGAGTAGAGACGACCGTCGGAGTCGCTAAGGGCGGCGGCGCAGGCGCAGGCATCGCCGAAGTGCTGCACCGACTCGGCAAACAGCCTCAGGGCCCGCACGTAACGCTCCTTGCCCAGCACCGCCACGCCGTCCATCTGCACCAGGGGGACCAGCGCCTCGCTGATCTCGCTGTTGGGCAGTCTGTAGACGGAGGAGAGCACGAAAACGACCTCCGCCAAGGTGACGGGATCGCACACCGCTACCATCTTGCCGGCGGCGACGTCGTGCCAGATAGCGCGGGCGTGGGCCGCCAGTTCCTCGTCGTCGCGCAGCAGGTAGCGCAGGATTACGTTCGCGTCTATCGTCCAGCGAGGCGGGGGGCTACTCATCGGCCACCTGTTCGGCTACCGCCTGCTCCATGGCCCGCCGCTCAGCCTCCCAGGACCCCCGCTTCCGTCCCTGCACGTACTTGTGGAAGATGCCGTCCAGTTGGCTAAGGGTCTTGAGGGCGCGCAGGGTAATCTCGTCCTCGCCCACCTCCACGAGCAGTTCGCGACCGGGTGTCCAGCCCATCCTCTTCCGAACCGCGGCAGGCAAGGTGATCTGTCCTTTGTCAGATATTCTTACCTTCGGCATACGATTCACCTCTGTGCCGAGATAGTAGCAATATTCCGAAGGAAGGACAAGTAGGAGAGACCCTTCCCCTCAGCGTCGCCCGGCGGCGCGGCGCAGGCGCTCCCAGGTGCGCTCCAGGTCTCCCCGCTCCAGTTCCTGCCGCCCCCGGTCGGTCATCACCCAGATACCCCGCCGTCTGCTCGCGCTCAGCGGCCCCGCCGCCACCAGGTCGCGGCGTACCCACCGGGCGCGGTCACCAGCAGGCCGCTCAATTCCTCGACGGCCCTCTCCAACGCCGCCCGCACGCCAGCCTGCGCTTCCTGCATGGTGGGCCTCCTTCCTCTACGAAGCACGTGTCGAATCCGCGCCAACCGCGATTACTCATCCTCGGGCGTGTAATCCATGAGATCTCACCATGGGCATGTCAGTTCCTTGTGGGCGCCTTGTCTTCAGGGCGCTGCGGATTGTATGCCCAGAAGTTGACAGGTTGCCTGGGATCGCGTGTTACGAGATGCTTCTCGGTCCGCAGGCCTACCCCAAGGCGAAGCGACTTGCAGGTTTCGTAAAGGCTGATCAGCAGGCGGTACTTGCATGACTTGCCGCGGGAGAGCCTTGGCGAGTCGCCAAAGACGAGATCGAGGCCGGGCAGCGTGGAGGCACACTCCTGGGCTTGCGCCCAGCGAAGACAGCGCTCGCCTTCATCGTAGCTGAAACTCGCGAGGCCAGCGAAGAGGTCCGCCAGTTGGACAAGCACCTCGGAGGCTGAATCGATCTCTTCGACTGACATGACCTCAATGCGCGTGTCCTCGAACTCGATTAGTGTGGGGTGGCCGGGCGTTGTCCTTCGTGGGCCACGAACTGGGGTCATGTTCAGGTACGGGGCTAAGCCGGACCAGTCGTAGCCTTCCCCGGCGTCCAAGATCAGCCGCCAGCGAGGGTGGGCGTGCCTCTTCGCGACTTTTGTGAAGAGATGGAAGGCCATTCTGCCAGTATTCGCGGCGTCGTCACGCCCCACGATGGTGTGCCTCTCGTCATGCAGGTCCCAGGTGAGAACATCGATGCGAACCCCGCCGCTGTAGGCCGCGCGAAGTGCGGCGTCCACGAAACCCTGCGCAGCGGCGCTGCTCACAGCGTCGCCGGTCAGTCTTGCGAACTTCACTTCCCGCCCGCAAGGTACCATCGGGCAGAGCTTGTCGCGCAATCGACACAGCACAGACGCTGACCCAGAGATTGCCGCCAGACTCTGATATCGTCCGGTGGCTCCTGCTGACTTGTCGCAGTAGAGTTCAAAAGGCTCGCTGCGAAGAGACATGAGCAGTCATGCCTCCTCCTGTAAAGCCAGTCTACCTCGCCTAGTGGTGACCCGACGGGCCTTTCCTATCCTCCGCTCAACGTAGTGGACGACGGCTGCATGCAGCGCGGCCAAAGCGTCCGCCGCGTCTACACCGATAAGCCGAAGGACTTCTCTGTCCAGGTGCACCCGGTCGGGCCGGAGCACTTCATCTGAGCAAAGCAGCGTCTCGCGGGCCGCGACGGTCCTGTAAGCATCAACGAGGTCCGCATCTCCTTCCCGGAACACAGGCAGCCCTGATAGCCATTCGGTTGTCACGAAGATGCCGCCATGGTTGAGTTGGTATCCTTCTGCTTCAACTAACAGCGCTGTCACGGAACTGTTTAGGTAGGCTTTGGTGGCTTCCGGCAAGTCACCGGAGATCGTGTAGAACACCTTGTCGGCCACATAGCCTGCGGGGCACTCATACACAATGTGGCGTTCGAAGAATGCCGAAGGCCAAAGCATGGCCGGTGCTTCAGGGCCGCTCAGAGAGTACCAAGGCGATCGTCCGCTACAGCTTGGCACTTCGTGGAACCCCTCTGACTCACCCCATGATACATATTGGAGAGCCGCCCTCCCGACAAGGTCGTTGCGCGGCACCTTGCACCAGAAGATGAGCACCCCGCTGGTTCGCATCCGGATAGAGTAGTAATCGCGAGGCGTCTTGATCACCGGCCTCAGGAACTCCGCCTCGATGGCCATGCCCTCCGGCAGGCCCTCGTGCTTGGGGATCAGTCGGTAGTAGTCCCCGTCCCGCTCGATGGCGAAGTGCTTGCTGGGCAGGTAGAAAAACTCATTACACCCGGTCTTGATCCCGAACCTTACCTCGGCGATATCGCCGAGGCGGACCAGGCGGTCGCCGGCCTTCTCCAGGATGGTCCAGTAGATGTCGGGGGCGCGCAGGTACTTGCCGCCCCACTTGTTGCCCGTGTACCGCGCCGTCGAGAGCAGGGCGCGGCCCTTGCCGCGCCGAGGCGGCGGCGCCTCCGCCTCCTCGTCTTTCTCCAGGCCCTCCTCCAGCAGCCGCGCCTGGGGCACCGCATTGAGGCGGTACTCCGGCGTGACCTTGCGCCCGCTCGCCGCCTCGATCTCCTCGAAGACCACCGCCACCCCGGACCCATCCCGCTCCACGGGCAGCAGGTACTCAAAGGGCACGGTGAACATGACGAAGCGGGCGGTCTTATCCAGGCCCCAGTCGCGCGCCTGGCGGGGGGCGGCCAGCAGGACGATGACCGTGTTGACGTCGGCCTCGGCGAAGGAGCGCTTGGCCTGGTTGTCTATCACCAGCCGCACCTGGCTTTGGCGCAGGAGGAACTCCTGCAGGTCGGCGCCGTAGCCCACATCCAGCCACGAGTTGGAGGTGATGAAGCAGAAGGAGCCCTGAGGGTTGAGCAAGCGCAGGCCGCGGAAGTAGAAGTAGACGTACAGGTCGTTTTTCGCCTGTAGTTTCCGGGCGGCCTTGCCGGTGGCGTGGCTATAGGCGAAGTAGTCGGGAAAGGACTCATAAACCGCGCGCGCCAGTTTGCCCTTGTACTCGCGCTTGTTTTCGGGCGTGATCCGCTCGCGGGACAGGCGCGGGTCGGCAATCTTCTCCTGGCGCACATAGGGCGGATTGCCGATGACGATGTCGAAGCCCTGACTGTCGCCCTCGAAGATTTCGACGAAAGCGATATTCCAGACGAAGGGAACGTCGTGCGCGGTGCGCAGGGCCTGGCGGGCCGCGCAGACGCGCTCGCGCTCCTCGGTGAGGGCCTCCACCTGGCGCTGCCACTCCTGGGCTTCCAGTTCCATCTGGTGGGGCTTTTCGTCTTTGCTGCCGTCGAGACGGATCTGCGTCGCGCGCGGGCCGTGTATCTTGCGGCGCAGATCACTGATCTGGTTTTGCAGCCGCTGGTCCTGCTCGTCAAGAATGGCGCGGAACAGGCGCAGTTCTTGCTGCTGCGCCTGCTCCGGAGTTTGGTACTCACAGTCCTCGTCGTTATGGTAGAACTTGGCCTTCTCCCGGCGGTGTTCTCTGATGCGGTCCCGCAGCGACCGCGAGAGGCCGGCGGTGTGCAGGTAGGCGAGATTGACGCCGCCGACCTCCTCGACCAGGCTATCCCCGCCGCGGATATGGAAGGTGAAGTGGGGCAGGAGGGGCTCGTTGCGGAAGTGCAGTTCGGCGGGCGTGAACTCGGCGTCAATAATCAGCGCCAGCCAGAGGCGGAGTTCTGCGACGTGGCAGGCCCAGGGCATGACATCCGCGCCGTAGAGGCTGCGGGCGATGATCTCCTTCTTGCGCTCATAGGACGAGACGGCGGCGCCCCTTTGCCGCTCGGCGCGCTCCAGCAAGTCGTTGAGGATGCTCAGCATGCCCACCAGAAAGGAGCCGGAACCGCAGGCCGGGTCCACGACGGTGATTTGGCGCAAGTGCTGCTCAATCTCGGGCCAGAGGCCTTTGTCCGCGACGCGGGCGTCGGCGGCCTCTTTCTCCGCCGGCTCGAGAGCAAAGACGAGTTCGTAGAGCAGGTCCTTGCGGTCCGGGCCGAGGTGATTGGCGAGGTTGTCCACCAGGGCCAGGCGGCACATCAGGTCAATCTCAGTGCGGGGCGTGTAGAAGATGCCGGCTTCGCCGCGCCGATCTTCGCGGGGTTCTTGTTCGGCGGCGTTCACCAGGCTCTCGTAGACCTTACCGATCATCTCGGGGTCTACGGCGACTTCCTGGTCGAGGGGACTGTCCTCGGCGATGGTGAAGTTATAGCCGTCGAGGAAGTCTTTGATCGCAGCGAAGCGGTCGTCGCTGATGTGGAAGCGATGCTTGATATCGAGGTCGTTGCGCTTGAAGAGGCCGCCGTTGAGGAAGGGGGCCCTGGCAAGTGCGTCGCGGATGGGCTCGGGGAAGTGCTTGTGGCCGCCGTGGAAGCGGTTGTTGAAAGCCTCGAAAAACATCACCTGCAGCCAGCGTTCGACGAAAGAATCGCGCGGCTGGCGGCAGTCGCGGTAGGCTTGCCAGAAGGTGTCAAGGAAATGGGGGTCCTGGCCCAGCCAGCCTTTGCGCTGCACGAAGTAGAGAAACATCAGACGGCTGAGGAACTGTAGGGCGTAGTCATGGGCCCATTCGGCGTCACCGGTCTGGGCCTGGAGATCGGCGCACAGACCTCTGAACTCCGCCTTGTAGTGATCGAAGAACTCTTTGGTGACTTTTTCGACGTCGAAGGCTTCGTCGTGGGCGCGCTGAAGATCGGGAGGCGCCACGCCCCAGAGTCCGGTAGCGGGGACCTGGTCGGTAGCGATGAGGGTCAGGCGTTCGGAGGCGGTGCGGAGGCGTTCCTCGGGTCCGACGGTAATGCGGCGGTAGAGTCGGCGGCGCTTTCCCTCCGTGTCTTTGTCATCCCACTTGACATTGACGAAGTGCCAGCGGCTCTGGTCGCGATTGGAGAAGACGAAGAGGGCGTAGGGGTGGCCGCGAAGCAGTCGAGAGACGACGGTGCGCTCAGGCGTTAAACGGAGGTGGTCGCTGGCGAGGCGACAATAAATGATCTGAAAGCCGGGGCCGCCGCTGTTCGGGTCGCGGGCGGCCTCCGCGAAGAGGATGGGGTCCTCGGCTAGCGGCTGTCGCTGGGCCTCTGTCCACCCTCGCATCGGGAGGGTCCTCTGCACGCGGTCATAGCCGAGCTCAGACCAGAACAGTTCTTTCAGGGCGTCGGGGCTGCCGCTCCCGAGCCGCTCCAGCAGCTGCTGCACGCGCGCCTGGCGTTCAGATGGGGGCATGAGGGGACCTCCGTGTTGAGGTCTGGGGCAGGAGGTACAGTCGCTTCCCCTGGACACCCGACTATACAGCATATCTCGGCATGGCCTTCTCCGGAGGCGCAGGGAAGACCTCCTGAGAGGGAAGGAGTCGCTTCGGCAGACGAGAAGAGAGTACCAGCGCCGCAGGCCCCCGAAGGGACCTGCTTCAGAGTCGAAACAAGCGCTCTGGTTAATGGGCAGTTGACGGGCGGGAGGTGCCGTAAACCAGGGCCTTCGCCCGGGTATAATGCAGGTCATGCATCTGTTCTTCGTTTGGCGGGCTTTACTCCGGATTCCGGCCGCGGACACCGGTTGGTGCTATCGTTGTGGCTTTCGTCTACTCCAGGCCTGCTCGCGGGAGAGGGCAGCGAGGGGTGGCCAGAACAGGGCTGGATGGGGTCCCGCCCGGCTTGGGGAGGGCATGCCGTGCGGCCACTCCGGGGGGACGGTGAGTTCTTCGCGTGGCGCAGGCTTCCAGCCTGCGTGTTCCGTTCGGGAGGCAACCAGAGGGCAGGCAAGGATGCCTGCCCTACGCGAGGGGATGCGCCTCAGCCGGCCCCTCCGGGGAGGGCAGGCAGGGATGCCTGCCCTACGCGAGCAGGCGGGTTGCCTTCGGGTCAGGACCAACAGGAGGCGTAACGCCTTGGGTAAAGCACGGCTTGTCCTGGGGGCCCTGGTGGCCCTGCTCCTGGCGGCGGCGATCGCCGGGGCAGCACCGCCCCCACCACCCCTATTCTATGCGGTCATTTCCGATACTCAGAAGGGCGACAACGACCCCTTCGACGACTTCCGCTGGGCCGTGGGGCAGGTCAATAGACTGCGGCCGCAGTTCGTGCTTTTTCCTGGGGACCTGACGGATAGCGGCAGCATCAATCAGTACGAGCACTGGTCGGCGGTGAGCAAGGACCTACAGGTCCCGCTGTTCGCCTGTCCCGGGAATCACGAGGGCGGGGGGTGTACACCGGCGGAGTTCCGCAGGCGCTTTCGGGAGTACACGGGGCTGCCTTGCTACTACGGGCGGTCCCTGGGGGGCTGGCACCTGTTCGCGCTGGACGGGGTGCACTTCACGGACGGGCAGGTAGCGCACGAGGGGGCGCTCGACCCTGAGCAACTCACCTGGCTGCGGCAGGAGCTAGCGCGGCTGCCGGCGGACAAGCCGATCCTCGTGATGTGCCACTTCCCGCTGCTGCCTGAGTGGAAAGCCCTGGAGAACGGCGCGGAGTTGCTCGCCTGCTTCGAGGACAGGTACCTCGCGTATACGGTGACGGGGCACTGGCATAGGAATGCATACGCGGTAGATGCGCGCGGTCGGCTGCACTTGGCAACCGGGTCGCTGTCGTTTGCGCTGGACGCAAACGGCATAGGCTACCGGCTGGTGAGCACGATAGGATATGATCTGTATACGGCTTGGGTGCGGAGGGACACGGCCGAACCGCTGCGGCGAGAAGCGGAAGTGCGAGGGCCGGGGACATTGACCAGGTCGTGGAGGGCAAGGCTCCGGCAGAAGGGGGCTTCGCCGCCAGGGCGGGCGGTGCGCGTAGAATATTCTGGAGGGCCGCTGCGGGTGAGTCTGGCTCGGCCGGGCGGGAGGCTCTGGGTTCGCATCCTTCCCCTGGCGCGAGAGCGGTCGGTGGCGCTGGTGCCACTGCGCGAGAAGTGGTCGGCGCTGATCGCGGGGCAAGGCGAATTGCAGGTGGAGGTCACGCCGCTCGGAAAGACTTCTCTGGAACGGGTCATTCTGGAGAGCACGGGCCTGTCCTGGCAGCATTTCCGGTTGCCGGGCGAAGAGGCCCGCCCGTCCCGGCGCCGTCAGTCGGGTCCCTTGTGAGCCTTGCGTCCCAACCAGGCGGTTGTCGGCGGGTGGAGACCTGCTGTCCGTTGCCAGCCCCACGGTTATTCTTCTAGGAGCAACCGGCTATGCCCACCCTGGAAAACCCCCAAGTGCGTCTCATTCTCGACGACGGCGGGAATCTGGTTTCGCTCCGCAACCAAGTCACCGGTTGCGAGTACGTGAGCCGGCCCGGTTTGGATTTCTGGCAGCTCATCTATCCCCACGAGGATGATCCGGAGACGCCGGTGCGGGCGTCCGAGCAGCGTGAGGCGGAGATAACCGGGACCGGGCACAGTCTCACTGTTCGCTACCCCTATCTGACCGACTTCCAGGGTCGGCGGTTGGAGGCGGCCTTCGTTTACCGAGTGACGCTGGACGGAGACACCCTAACCTGGGTGGCCGAGATCGAGAACCGGGGGGCGCCCCGGATCAGCGAACTTTGGTTTCCGATGCTCGGCGGCCTGGGGAGTCTGGGCGAGGACCCGGAGGCTTGTTTCCTGCTCTACCCGGAGTCGGCCGGGCGGCGGATCATGAACCCCCTCAGAAACCTCGCAGACCGGGAAGCCCAGCCGGTGCGGGGAGTGCGGTTCAATTTTCTGCGGGACTTCTATCCGGGGCGAGCCTCGATGCAGTGGATGGGTTTGTACGGCGAGCGCGGGAGCCTGTACGTGGGCTCGCACGACAAGAGCCTGCAGACGACGGCCACCAATGCGGTGCTGAACATCGGAGCCAGGCCGGAGGAAGATTCTCTGTCGCTGGGCTTCATCAAGTATCCCTATGTGAGCGCGGGGCAGACCTGGGAGAGCGAACCGTTCGTGGTGGCCGTGCACAGCGGCCGCTGGTGGGAGGACGCTCGGCGCTATCGGGCGTTCGCCGATACTTACCAAGACCACAACCGGAGCAAGCCGGCGTGGGTACTAGACATGCCGGCGATGCAGGATGTCGTGATGATGCACCAGCACGGGCGGGTGAAGTTTCGCTACGACCAGATCGGGGAGATTGCGGCCGCGGCCAAGACGGGGGATATTGACGTAATCAAACTGACCGGCTGGTCGCACGGCGGGCACGACAACATGTATCCCGACTTCTTGCCCAGCGAGCGGCTGGGCGGGGAAGAGCGCCTGGTCGCTAACTTCCGCCGGGTGCAGGCCGAAGGCTACCGGGTGGTGCTGTACTTTCACTTCGTTCAGATGTCGCCGAATTCCGGGTTCTATCGGCAGCATGGGGAATTCTGCGCGATCAAGGGGCCGTACGGGAACCCCTTCATTGACATTTTCACGTGGCCCAGCCA
>CALFVE010000258.1 GCA_937928475.1 uncultured bacterium
CCCCACCTACCACCTGCGCATGTCGCCGGACCAGTGGATACCCGACAAGATCGTGCTGAGCAGTGGAACCGGGCCGCTGGACATGTGGGCGCTGGTCGAACTGCTCCCCATCGCCGGGCATGGGGGAGAGCTGCCGGGGAATATCATCGCTCTCATGCAGATGGACTCGGCGCTGTTCGCCGGGCAGGGCTACTACGAGAACACCCCGGACTTCCAGAACCTGATGTGGGTGGAGGACCTGGAGGGCGTGCCTAGCCCGCCGGGACTACTGGAAACCACGGTACCCATCTTTGTGGAGGACCCGGCCTTCACCTTCGCCCGCATCGTGACCCGCAACTACCAGCACCTGCCGCTTACCTACACGCGCGACCTGCTCTTTGTGAAAAACGGATTCATGGTGGTCAAAGACCGCGTCAAGTTCGACCGGACGATGAAGGTGCGGCTGGGGCCCTGCTACTATGCCCGCAACCTGGGGCCGCAGAACGGAGAGAACTGGTTCAACACTTACTATGACCAGATTTACTACACCGGCCTGGGTCTGGGGCGCGGGGTGCAGGCGATTCGCAACCCAGCCTGGGACTTGCTCATCTACTTCACGCCCCGCGAGGGTCGCAAGCACACGGTGCTCGATCGCTTTGAGGACAACCCGTACCGCAACTCTCCCCTCCAGGTGCGGCAGGTCTGGTCGGGCATGGCGCGGGCCGGGGAGGAGATCACCTTCACCTCGGTGCTGCTCCCCCACGCCCCGGTCCTGCACCCCAAGGACCTCCTGGAGCCCCCGGCGGACACTCCGGATGTCCCCCGCATTCAGGTGCTGGCCGACGACAACGGCGTGACCGGCCTGACCGTCATCAGCGAAAATGACCCCCGCAGCCGCAGTCGCAGCGAGACCTGGGTCCTGCTCAACACCACCGGCCAACCAGCCGAGGCCGGCCCCCTGGCGACGGACGGACTGCTGGCTCTGGTCACCCGCGACCCCAACGGGAACCTCACGCAGCGCGCCGTGGTGGGGGGAGCCTCGCTGAGGTTCCTGGGCGCCGATGAGTCCGCCAACGCCCGCAAACTGGAAGCCAAGGGTGTGACCGTGCCGGAAGAGTTGCTGAGGTAGGGCCGTGCGCAAGAGGCCGGCGGGAGGCCTGAGCCTGAGGCAGGTTTTCGGACCTGGCTCGCCCGCTCCGGGACGCAGGCTGGAAGCCTGCGCCACGCGGGAAGTGCTCTGCGCCACGCGGGGAGTACCCCGTTGCGCGCGGGGAGTGCGCTGCGCCACGCGGGCAGTGGCCGGCCCCACGCGGAGGGGCAGTGTGCACGTCTGGGGCTAGCGTAGCCGAGTCAGACGCGCCAGGTCGAACTCCACCTCTCCCCAGAACCAAACGTTGATCCCTGTCAACTCCACGCCGGGACGGTCTACCACCATGTCCAGATAGACTTGGCGCCACTCGGTCTTGTCCAGGGGAAAGCGCTGGGCGGCCTCGCGGGGGTCGTAGTCGTAGAACACATTGCCCTGCACCGGGAAATTGACGAAGCAACTCCCCTCCCCTCGTGCCCAGATCGCGGCGCGGTACAGGTGCCCGTAGGTATCTGTCTCTTTTTCCACCAGTTCAAGAATGAACTTGCCGTCCTGTCCCTGGGCCTTGCGCAAGATTTTGCTCCCGGCCTTCGCCGTCGGGGAGAGCATCGTCACGTACTCCTCGCGGAACGCATAGCCAAAGAAGCCGGTGCTCTCGAAACTGGGGTCGAACAGAAGCAACTCCTGCAGCGAGGCTGATTCCGCCGGCCCCACCAGCCGCAGGGAGAGGTCATCCAACCACACGCGCCCGGGCAGGAACCGCGGGCTCCGGCACGGGGCATTGACGGTGAGACGGAACTGCTTCACGCTGGGGCGGGTGAGGAAGCGGAAAGAAACGCGGCCAAACTGGCCGGGCGGTGGGAAGCGCGGGCCGTATTGGCTGCGCGTGCGGCTGAAGGTCAGCCCCGCCCCATCTGTTTCGGTCAGGTAGAAATCGAGGTGCACCGGCAGCTCGATCCGGTCGGCGTAGGAGACCTCGTACCAGCACCAGGGCTGCAGCGCCAGGGGCTGGGTCATCTCCAGGTGCACAAGGGCGTACTCCGGCGCGGTTTTCAGACAGTACGATCTGCGCCCGCTCGCCGCCGTGCTATCGTCCAGGGTCACCCAGCCCGGCGTGCCTCGCCAGGCCTGGGCCTCCGGGTTCTCGAAGCCAGGATCGGGCAACAGATTGTCCCCGCTCGGCTGCTGAGCGAAGCCAACGGAGGCGAGCCAGAGCAGCGTCCCCAGCAAGCAGAGCAGCGCGGCAGCGCTCATCTCATTTGACCTGGAAGGTAGCCGTTGCCGACTTTCCGCTGATGACCTCGGCCACTGTCATCTTCCACTCGCCGACGGCATCGTTCAGCGCCGGCTGGAAGAGACCCGCGTACCGCCCTTGCGGTGCCCGTACCTTGAGGCGGTAGGCCTCCCGCGCTGTCCCTGTCGGATTGGCGAACTGAATTCGGTAGACCAGGCTGGTGGGCGGTCCGGTCAGTTGCGGAGCGATCTGATAGCCCGCTACCTGCCCGAGCGAGATAAAGGCCGGCGCGCCGACCTTGACTCCATCAACCCGGCAAGGCAAGAGACTGAGCAGGCGAGGGAAGTCGGGAGCAAAAGCAAAGGGGAACTCCTTCCCGTTGCCCACCAGTTGGTGCTTGCGAGTGTCGTA
>CALFVE010000259.1 GCA_937928475.1 uncultured bacterium
GTCTGGTGGTGGAGAGTAGGGCGTGCGATAGGCGGAGGGGCACTGGCGGTGGTGCTCGGCACCGGAATAGCGGCGGTGCAGTTGCTGCCCACCTGGGCCCTGACTCAGTTCGCCGCCTCGCGGGCGGCGGCGAGTCCGGGCCTTCTGCGCTCGCTGGGCCTGCGCCCCCACAATCTCGCCCTTTTTGGCCACCCTTATCTCTTTGGGTCTCACGGGGAAAACAACTACTGGGGCCAGGACCACTACTTCGAAGTCTGCGCGTACGTCGGCGGCCTCACTTTGCTGCTGGCGGCCCTGGCCCTGATCGCGCGACCACTGCCGCTGCGCTACCGGGGGTACTGGGTGCTGCTGGGGCTGTTGGGGCTGTTCATGGCCCTGGCAGACCTGAACCCGCTGTACGAGTGGCTACCGCGGGTTCCCGGATTCAACCTTTTCCGCGCCCCAGCGCGGTATCTGCTGCTACCTACGCTCAGCCTCTCCCTGCTGGCCGGAGGTGCGGTGCAGGCGCTGGCTAGCGCCGAGACGCGGAAAGCAGGCGCGCGGCTGGCTGTGGGCGCCGTGGTCGCCCTGGCGTTGTGCGGCACCCTCATGGCCGGCTTGCAGGTTGGTAAGAGGACAGTGATCTCCGGGCTGACCCGGGCGCTTCCTCATCCGGCTGGAGAGGATATGGCTACCCCGGACCGCGTAGTCGCCAAGGCCGAGGCCAAGTGGCAATTCCTGGTCGAACGCCTTAGCCTGAGCGATCCGCTATGGGCGGCCACACTCGGCGGGCTGGCGCTGGCGGCAGGGCTAGGCTTCATGATCTGGCGGGGGCAGTGTCACTACCGGGTCGCGGCGCCAGCGCTTCTGGTGGTCCTGGCGGGACAACTGTATCTCTTCGGCAGCGCTGCCAACGCGACTGCTCCTGCCTCTTACTACACAGACCTGCCTGAGACCGCCCGACTGATCCGTCAGGAGGCAGGGTGGGGGCGCGAGTATGGCGACCCGGCAGTGGAGTGGCAGCAGTTCGCGCCGCCGGGGTACCCGGGCTTCCTGAGCGGGGACCTGACTCCCTTCTGGGAGGAGCGCGAGGTACTTCGCCGCAACCGGGCCCCGCTGTACGGCGTCGCCGCGGCGCACGCTTTCTACACACTGCTGCCGCAGCGTCAGGTGACGCTATTGGAGGAGATCGTCCCCGCCGGGCTCCACGACCGGTCGAGCGGCACCCAGGCGCCCCTCCAGGTGCTGAGGATGCTCGGCGTGAGGAACCTGATCGCGGCGCCCGGCCTGCACTCTCCCTGGCTGCGCGTGATGAAGCAGACCCCTCGGTATAGCCTATACCACGTAGTAGCGCCGATGCCGCCCGCCTGGCTGCCGGCCCGGGTAGTGCCTTGCCTGGACGGCGCCGGGGCGCTGCGCGGCCTGTGCGAGGCAGGGTTCCGGCCCGAGGAGGTCGCCTACGTGGAGGGGCTGCCCCTGCTGAATTCGGCTGGACTAGCAGGCGCGGGGGCGGTAGCCCGGCTCGTGGGGGAGTGGGTGGACGGTCTCACCTGGGAGGTCAACGCCCCTGGGCCCGCTTTCCTGGTGCTGAACTTCGCCTACAACCCCAACTGGCGCGCCGAGGTCAACGGCCGCGGCGTGGCCGTGTACCGGACCAACTACGTGCAGGCAGGCCTGATAGTCCCCCCTGGGCATAGCCGCGTGGAGTTAAGATACGTCGAGCAGAAGTTCCCCCTGGGCCTGCAGATAACCGAGGCCAGCGGCGCGGCGGCCGGCTTCCTGCTGCTGGCCACCACTCTGGTGAGCCACTGGATCAGCCGGCGAGCCCGCCGTCGGACCCCCGCCGAGGAGGTCCCGCCGTCGGCCGCCGCGAACAGCCACGATGGGGGTACAAGCACCCTCTCACTTGTGAGCGGAGAGGTCGAACCATGAGCGAGACAGAGCGCATCCAGGTTATCCTGGACACGGACCTCGGGGACGACATTGACGACGCCTACGCCCTGGGCGTGTGCCTGCGGCACCCGGCCCTGGAACTAGTCGGCGTGGCCACGGTGCGCGGAGACACCGAACTGCGGGCGGCGCAGGCGCGGTATCTGCTGGCCCTGGAGGGGCATCCTGAGATTCCCGTAGCCGCCGGCAGTCGCGACGCCCTCGATGACCTGGTTCCGATTGAGCGCAACTGCCAGGCGGCGGTCATCCCGGCGCATGAGGAAGAACGCTGGCGGGCCGGACGGCAGGACGGGGTTCGGGCGCTGGCGGAGTGGGCCGAGGCTCATCCCGGCGCGGCACTCCTGCCCATCGGCCCGCTCACCAACATTGCTCGGCTGATCCGAGAGTTCCCCGAGGCCTTCCAGCAGATCGGGCGGTTGGTCATCATGGGCGGGCACCTGCGACCGGACCTCGATCAGCCGGAGTGGAACTTCCGGTGCGATCCTCGGGCGGCCCAGACAGTACTGGCCTGCGGGAAACCGATTCTGCTAGTGGGCCTGGATGTAACCCTGCAGTGTCGGATGACCCGGGAGGACTTGGACGCGATCCGCGCCGCCCGCACGCCCCTGACCGCCGCTCTGGCGGCTATGACCCGCCTCTGGCAGGACGCCTGTGACCGCGAGTCTCTGAGGCTCCCTGTGCTCCACGACCCCTTAGCCGCCTTGGCCCTAGCTGAGCCGGAGGTGCTGAAAACGGTGCCTCGCGAGCTGCGCGTGGACAAGCACGGCAACTGCGCAGCGGGCAGTGGAACGCCAAACGTGGACTTCGCTATCGAGGTGGATGCCGCACGCACACGTGAGCGGATCGTGGCGCTCCTCGGTTAGTTCATCTGAGCATTCGGCCTTGGTCTCCTTACCCCCATCCGCCAAGGGCACGATGACGCTTTTCGCCTTGCCCGATCAGCGAGAGCGATTTCTCTTCGGGAACGGGCTCTCCGCGTCGCTGGCGCTCCCCAGAGCCTTGGCCGCTACTCGTCCCCCGGTTCGGGCAAGGCCTCCAGCCGTTGCATCCCGGCGTGAGGGTCTACGCCGATGGAGAGGAGGTACTGGTCAATGGCGCGGTGCTTGGCCACAGCGCAGGCCATGCTGATCAGTTCCGCCGGATCTACCTCCTGCAGGTTCACCATTCCCAGTTCTCCCAACTCCTGCATGGCCTTCTGGAAGTCCACCGTAACGGTCTGGGTGGTGCCCCGGACGGTATCTTTGATCTCCACCTGAACTCTGTCAGGAAGTTGTATCGGCGTAAGAATACGGGCTGTGAGCGGCATGACGGGATGTCCCCCCAGGGAGAGCACTGGTTTATGCGGCGCCCAGCGAAGCGCCAGTTTCGGCGGGCAAGCGCAGTTGTCCTGCTTGGGAGAAACCAGAAGGCCAGAGCACGGTGCTGGCAGTGCCCGGCTTACCACAGGCGCGAGTCTTCCGGCTCGTAGTGAATCGCCACCGCGAAGCCCGGCCCCCGCGCTCGCACCATTCGCCTCGCCGGATTCAGCGCCACTCGTCCCACTCCGTTGGGGGTCATCAAAGTGGCCATGACTATCTCACGGTGCTTCCCCTCCGTCACTCACCGCAAGATGGCATCGGGGTCGCGGGGAGGGTGCGTCGGCAGGCCCAAGCCGCGCTTGAGCCGAGCAGGGACGTTGGCCGCGAAGGCCAGATGCAGGCGCTCCTGCTTCCCCCGAACGAGGGCCGAGGTGCGGCGGCTCTGAAGCCGGGCGAAGGTATGCCAGCGCTGCTCCGCCAACGCCGCATGTTGCAGCACCGCGCGATCGAGCACAAGTAGGGCTTTCCCCTCCAGCATGAGCACGGCTCGTCCGCTCAGTCGCACCGGCGAGCCGACGGCCATCGCCGTTGTGGTGTCCAGCCACACTCCCTCCCAGCCTGCGCCGGCCATGGGCGCGGTGCTGATAGTGGCGGGGTGAGGCAGCCCAACTCCATTGACCAGGAACACATTCTTGGAGGCGGCGCTCGTTTCGTACAACTCGAAGCGGCGAGGGCCAAAGGTGGTGTCAAGGTAGTCGTCCACGCCCACATTCTCAATCAGCCGTTCCTCGCCCACGATGACGAACAGGCTGGTGAGATCCTGGTGGGTATGAGGCGCCTCGGTAGTGCCGCCCCGCACTGAGGCATACAGGCGAGGCTGAGGCCACTGGTCGGCGAGGTAACTCCACTCCAGTCCCCGCATGGTTGCCACACAAGGCCACTGCCTCCCGGAGTGCTCGGAGGGAGACTCCCCGGGGTGGAAGAGGAGCAATTCCGCCACGCTCGGCCAGGAGTCCGACCCCTCCAGGGCGTGGGCGTCCTCCGCCAGACTGGCCAGCATCCGGCGGTCCAGTTCTGCCATGACATCGCCCATCCCGTAGCGTTCCGCCGCGGCGTAGTGGAAAGGCAAGGGGAAGAAGTGGTTGACGTCGCCGAAACTGGCCGGAACGTTGTTAGGAGAAAACAGAAGCGGGAAGCGAAGCGTGGCGCGACTGCCGGGTCGCTCTAAGAGAGGATGCGCCTTCCCTGTCGCTCGCTCATGGCTGAGCAGGTAGTAGTAGCCGTAGCGGTGCCCGTAACCCCAGTAGCCAATCCCTTCCGGCCAGGCTCCGTCTTCCTGCATAAACTCGAAATAGTGGCGAATCCCCTCCTCGACTAGCTCCAGCACTCGCCGGCTTTCCGGGCAGGCCTCGCCCAGGGCCAGGGTCAAAGTCCCCGCCCCTCCGTTGCAGACGGTGTTCCAGTTGCAGTCGGGGCTGCGGTAGTACCACATCTCCTTGCCGGGCACGCCGTTGCACGCCAGGTAAGGCTGCAAGGCTCGGGCGCGAGCGATGCCGATGATCATCTCGCGCTCGGCAGGGGACAGTTCTGCCGCCAGCCAGTCGTAGGCCAGCGCCAGGGTCAGCGAGTTCTCGCCGTAGGAGAGGTCAAAAATCGCGTTGGGGTCCGAATTGCGCTCGCGCCAGGCAATCCACGACCAGTACTCCCACTCGCCCATCGCGCGGAGATAGTCCAGAGCGGCCTCCCGGAAGCGCCGGTCGCCGGTCCGTCCGTACTGCACCAGCAGGCTCACGATCCGCGCCTGGGCGTGACGCGCGCGCACCAGATGAGCGTTGTGGGCCGTCTCGTCCACGCAAATCTCCTGGTTTGCCGCCCAGGACTCCGCCAGCCGGTCGAGGGTGGCCGCCGCCGCGTTGAGAAGGGGGTGCTCAGGGAGCGCTCGCAGGCGCGCCCAGCGTTGCGGGCTGACTAAGAGGCGATGTGAAATGACAGGGGCTTCAGGCATCGTGAGACGAGACTTCCCTGGCTTCCGCTGACCCGAGCGGTGACCGGATCGCGCTCAGTAGGCATACTCCTCGGCTAGGCGCATAGCGATGTTCACCCACTCCGTCAGGCGCTGGGGCTGCCAGTTGCAGTGGTGCAGGTCCTTCATGATGATCTCGACCACGCACCCTCGCGTCTTCTCCAAGACCTCGCGCAGCCCCGCCTCCACGCGCTGCGGATCCCAGGTATCGCCGGAAAACACGGCCGGATTGGGCTTGTAGGAGAAGATCGCCCGCCTGCCCAGGGCCTCGGCGCCCACCGCTACGTCCACCCAGGGACTCATGGAGAGCCGGCGCAAGCGGGGGATGTGCCGCAAGATTAGATCTACCTTGCGATGCAACGGTTCGCAGCATCCGTAGGTGGTCAGCCCGAAGCGGGAGAGGAACCGGCTCTCGTATTGGAGGGCAAACTCCTCATGCATCGCGGGCGAAACATCGGCGAAGATCTGGGTGGTGGCGTGTCCCCACATGTCTATAGTGCGCACATGCACCCCGTCGAAATCCGGCTGAGGCAACTCGTCGGTGAAGGCGAGGCCGTTGGGGCCGGCAGCCTGCGTCCCGTTGCTCCCGTTATTGAGTGAGAGAGCGCCCGCTTGTTCTAGGTAGTCGAGATGCGCAAGATGCGCCTCGGTCATCAGGTTCAGAATCTGGTGCAGCCACTGCGGGCGGTCTACCATGTCCATAAAGGCCTGACCCAACCCTCGCCATTGGATGTACTGGTCGAAGATCGCGAACCAAAAGCCGACGACCCCTCGCTTGCGCACGGGCAGCAAGCCGTCGTAAAGTTCGGCGCACCGCTGGTAATTGCGTTCGGTTTCCTCCCAGTCCACCTCGATCTCGGGAATGCGCAGTTTCTCGAGGTCCCGCTCGTCGCGGATCACAGGCTCAAAGCGCGCCGCGCCGAAGAAGTGGTCTGGCCGCGTGGCCTGTACCTCCACTCCCCAACTCCCCGTGCGCACCACTACCGGCACGTACACCGCGTCGTCAAAGACGAAATCGTCCTTGAGATGACGCCACATGTACAGGTGATAGCGGAACCAGCGCTGCTGCTCACGGCACCAGGGGTCCTCACAGAGAAACTCGCTCTCGTCCAGCGTTTCCTCCCAGGCGCTGTTGGACAGGCGGATCATCGGACGCACTGGGTCCAGGCGGTTGAGCCGCTTCCAGAGCGCGATCTTCTCCTGCTGGGTCGGGTCGGCGATCACCTCGGCGTATTGCTTGGCCAGGTCGCGCAGGATGGTTATCTCTTGCGGCGATGGCCTCAGCTGGGTCGTCGTCATCTTCGCCTCCCGTGGAACAGAATGCGGCCTCCATGCTGTGCTGCTGCCGAGCATAGCCGGCCGCGCAGCCCGAGGGCTGAGGGGACGTTCTCCCCTCTGCGGGGATTGGCCTTCTCAGCCCCTTTCCCCTGCGGGTGGACGCCCGGGGTGACTCGAGGCTCTGGCGCGCCCTTGCGGGGAACGTTGTCCTTCACAGCCGCGCCGGAGCAGACCGAGAGGGGCGAAAGAGTAGCGCGAAGATCCGGGCGGGCAGGCGGAGGAGGCAGCGGCGGTCAGGCCCGCGCGAAGCACTTCTCGATAATGTCCACCGCTCGATGGCATTCCTGCTCGCTCACCACCAGCGGCGGGGCCAGGCGCACGCGGTCGTCACCCATCGCATTGAGGATCAAGCCTTCGCGCAGAGCGGCGCTGGCCAGTTGATCCGCCTTCATGTACTCGGGGTCAAAGACGAAGGCCAACAGCAAGCCCCGGCCCCGAACCTCCCGGAAGGCCGGGTGTCCGCCGAAGCGCTCTTCGAGAAGTCCCCGCAGCAGCGCCCCGCGCTCCGCAGCCTGCTCGACCAGGCCCTCCTCTTCGATGACTGCCAGGGTGGCTAGGGCCGCGGCACAGCATAGGTGGTTGCCGCCGAAGGTAGCAGCGTGATCGCCCGGCTCAAAGACCGCGGCGGCCTCGGTCGCCAGGCAGGCCCCCATGGGCAGCCCGGAGCCCAGCGCCTTGGCCAAGGTCATCACGTCCGGTGCTATCCCCCAGTGCTGGTGAGCGAACCAGCGGCCGGTGCGTCCCAGACCGGTTTGCACCTCGTCCAGAATGAGCAGCGCCCCGCGCTCTGTGCATAGCCGCCGCACCCCGGGCAGATAGTCGTCCCCGGGGATGTTGACTCCTCCCTCTGCCTGGATGGGCTCCAGGATCACGGCGCAGAATTCACCGGTCAGCGCCCGGTCAAGCGCCTCTAGGTCACCGAAGGGCACGTAAGCGAACCCGGGCACGAGGGGCTGAAACGACTTCTGGTACTTCTCCTGTGCCGTGGCGGTCAGGGCACCCATGGTGCGGCCGTGGAAGGAGCCGTAGGCGGCAAGAATGCCCGGGCCGCGCTGGTGCTGCTGCCCCCACTTGCGGGCCAGTTTGAGCGCCGCCTCGTTGGCCTCCGTCCCGCTGTTGCAGAAGAAGCAGCGGTCGGCGAAGGTCAAGTCGGTCAATTTCTCGGCCAGCCGGATCTGCGGCTCGATCCAGTACAGGTTGGAGGTGTGCACGATCTGGGCCGCCTGGCGCTGCACGGCCTCCACCACCTTGGGGTGGCAGTGGCCGGTCGCCATCACCGCAATGCCGGCCACGAAATCAAGGTACTCGCGGCCTTCGGTGTCCCACAGGCGGCAGCCCTGCCCACGGACAAAGGCCACCGGCAGCGGCCGGTAGGTGGCCATCAAGTGCTGATGGTACAGGGCCTGCAAGTCGCCATTACTCATGAGCGGGCTAGCCTCCGGGCGCAGGGGTGGTCCCGCCGCCCGAGGAGGAGCTCCCTGTGCTCGGCGTCGTGCTGGGCGGCTCCAGAAGGTCCTCGGCGGTCTGCGGGAGGTCACGCAGCAGCGCTCCGTCTATCTCGTACACATCGTTCGCCAGCGAGGTCCGCAGGTAGAAGCGCTCGGTCTTCTCCGGCACCGGCGCGCCAATCCAGAGGATTATGGGAGTACTGCGTCCCTCCACTCCTACCGTCAGCGTCGTTTGGGGCAACTTTAGGCCGTACTTGGCGAGGTCCACGTTGGGGTCGTTCTCTACGACATAACCGGTCGCCTGCAGGTCCACCAGGGCGTAGAGCACATCGTCTACCTTGCTGCTCTTGGCCTTGCCGGCGCGAGGGGCGGTGACTTGCCACTCGTTCCCGGATTTCATCACGCTGAAGCTGAGGCCTGCCTCGCGCTGCGCCTTAAGCGAGGTGACCTGCTCCTTTTTCAAACCGGGAAGAATGTGCTTATCCCGCAGGTCAAAGAGGCCCTTGTTGAGGTCGCTCAGTACCGAGACGTTCATCACCAGGATCTCCGGCCGCCCCCAGCGGGTGGCGTAGACGACCTGTTGGGGATTAGCCGTGGTGCTTCCCGTCGTCTTCACAGTGCGCTGCTCCTCTTTGCCGAGGTAGATAGTGACGGGGTTGCCCTTCTTCAGGTTATAGGTCAGCACCACCTGGGGCTTGTCCAAGCCGGTAGCGGTCAGATTCTCGGTGGTGTACGGCATAAACTCCAGCGCCTCGGCGTAGCTCAGGCTGGTGATCAGGCTTTCCACCGCGGTCTTGTCGGCCTTCAGCACGCGCGGCGCCACAATCTGCCAGGTAGTCTCCTGGGCCAGCGGCACCAGGTTGGCCGTAACCTGCTCCTCCCCTTTGTGCACGGTCACCTGGGTCACGTTCTCGAGGGTAACCTTCGTCGCCAGTTTCTTCTCCCGCATCGTCTCCGGATCGCGGTCTACGTCCGTCAGGAAGGACTGGTCAATCAGGAACAGCCCCTGCGGTTCTTGGCTGATGGTGGCGAAGATCTTCTGACCGAGGGGGCTTTGCTGTCCCAGTTTAATGACGGTAGTTCGATCACCCCGATAGGTGACAGTGACGGTAAGTTGTGGGTCTTGCAGACCGAACTCCGGCTTGGTCAGGTCCTGGTTTTCCCGCTTGAGCGGCTTGAGTGCCGCCACCGCCCGGACCGTACGCTCGGCCTCATATGACGCTGCCAACCCCTGGAAGGGCTCCCGGAACCACCATTCGTCCCCCTGGCGCGCCAGCGTGTAACTGTGGTTTTTGCCCTCGACCCTGATCTGGGAAACCTCCGTCAACTGCAAGCGAAAGATTTCACCCTTCTCGGTAACCCGGCCCCGCTCCCGGAACAGGACCCAGGCCAGCAGCCCCACGAAAACTACACCCATCAGGAGGGTCGTCCGATACCGCCTGCTCATCGCTTATTTCCTCCTCGTCCACCAGACCGAGGCTCCGGCCACGATGACGGCCAGCGGGATGAAGAACATCACCACGAAGATGATAAAGTTCTTCTGGGTGGTCCGGAGCAGCAAATTCCGGGGAATCTCCTGCTTGGGTGGTATGGAGATGAGCCGAACGTTCTTCGAGAGCCAGGCGATGGCGTTGAGGGCCAGGTCTGCGTTGAACCGGAAGGACTGGATCAGTGTGTCGTTCAGAGCCAGGTCGCTGCCTAGCACTACGATGCGGGTAGCGTCCTGCTCTTGCTCGGGGGGCGGAGGTGCCCCTGGCATGGTAGGCGGAGCCGGGGGGCTCTCGTCAATAGTCGCGGCCAGTACGAATGGGCCGCTCTCGGCGTTGGCCGGCCGCTGCAAGCCAGCGCCCAGGTCGGTGAGCAGCCAGGCTCCGCTGGAAGACTCCAGCAGTGCCTTGGCCGGGCCCGATGGAGGTGGAACGGGCGACTCCGGCATGCTGGGAGGCGGCTCCTTGCTCTCTACCTTCAGCGCCCGGCATAGCGGGAGCACCACCCGGTCAATGCCTTCGGTCAAGGGCGACCCCGGCTTGGGGGAAACGACAGGGACCGTGGGCTGGCCCAGGTAGCCCAGTTCGGGATCAACCACGATACCCGGCAGCACTCGCACTCCCCGCTTGTTCAGCAAAGAGGAAAAGTCGGGCGGGCTAGCGCCCTTGGTAGCGGGGGCCGCCAGGGCCAGCAGCAGTTTCCCGCGGTTGTCCACCCACTTCTCGATGGCCGCCATCTCCTGGGCCGCCGGCGCCTGCTTGGCGCCTACGATCGCCAGCACTCCGCAGTCGGCCGGCACCTGGGGGCTTGCCATCTTGGTCATGTCTAGGTCCTTGACCTCGTACTGCTGGTTGGTCAAGTCGGACTTGAGCGTAGACACGCTGTTGTCCCCTCCGCCGGTGGTGCTGGCTTCCCCGTGGCCGACCAGGAAGTAAACCACCGTCTTGGTCTCAGTGGTCACTGAGAGGATCGCCGAGGTGAGCCGGGATTCAGTGACCTCCGTGACCTTCTCCTGTCGTACGGCTGGCTCTTCCCCGGATTCCACGATGACGGTGCCGGGGAAGGTGACCTTGTACTTGGTTGCCAAGGTCACGTCGGTGTAGTCGGCCCACTGTACCTTGATACGCGGCGAGACGGAACTGTACAGTTGCACCAGGTCGCGTTCGCGGCTGGGCCGTCCCTCCGGCGGCAGGAAGGCAATGAACCTGACGTCTTTGGTCAAGTCTTTGAGCACCCGGTTGGTCTGGGGCGAGAGGGAATAGAGTTTGTTCTCGGTGAGGTCCAGGCGCGGGTGGTGCCGAGCGGCGATAATGTTCACGCACACCACGATGCCCAGTACGAAGAGGATGAAGCCGACCGAGTTGAAGACGAGTCGAGCCCCGCGCGTACCGGCGACCTGGCGCAGCGCGTGCAGGTTGAAAGCAATCCAGAAGGCCACGCCCAAAATGCCCACGGCCCCGATGATCACCGGGCCCAGGGTCAGGCGACGCGCAATCCCCCACCACGCCAGCGCCACTAGGAGCAGGGCGAGCCCGGCGTAGATGCCGATCTGGGTGCTGCGGACCAGGGCTGCCGCCGGCTCGGGCCGCTTGAGGCGCGGGTCGCTGAGTTCGCTCGCCGCTTCCTCAGGAGTCTTCTTCTCATCGCTCATTGCTGATCACCTGTTGCAGGGCAACCTGAAGCCGGGTCGTGGGTCAATCATCTAGACGGTTCGCCGACTCTCCACCACCCGCTCGGTCAGGAACAGAAAGAACCCAGCGAGCGTGAGGAAGAACACCACGTTCTTCAGGTCAATGACCCCGCGCGCAAAGTTCATGTAGTTCTCAATGAAAGAGATGTGGTTGAGCACCCCGCCCAGAGCAGCCGAAGCCGACTGCCCGATGAAGCCTACAATCCAGAAGAACAGCAAGATGAAAAAACTGAGCAGGGCAGCGGCAATCTGATCGCCGGTGACCGAGCTGCCGAACACCCCGATAGCCAGAAAAGCCAGGCCGGCGCAGAACAGGCCGATATAGCCGGTGAGCACCATCCCCCACTCCATCTCGCCGCCGACCGACATCAGCAGCGGATAGAGCAAGGTCACAATCAGCAGCGCGGTATACAGGCCCACCGCCGCCAGGTACTTGCCCAGCACGATGCTCCAGTCCCCCACCGGGCGGGTCATGAGCAATTCCAGCGTCCCTCGCCCTCGCTCCAGGGCGAGCAGAGACATGGTGAGGACCGGCGACATCATCAGGGTGATGAACACCATGCTCTGCATGACCTCGCGGTAGTTGTTGGTCGTGCTCTGGGGCATGGCGATGGTCAGCACGAAAATGAGCCCGCTGATGAACAGGAAGAACAAGATGACCACATAGGCCATCGGGGAGATGAAGTAACCCCGAAACTCCTTGGCGGCGATAACTAGGGTGGATTTCATCTAGGCCGCACTCTCCTTCCGAGTCAGCGCCTGGAAGACGTCCTCCAGCGTCAGTTCCAAGGGGGACAACTCGAGCAGCCCCCAGCCGTGCTC
>CALFVE010000260.1 GCA_937928475.1 uncultured bacterium
TTGATGGTTAGCGGCACGCAGATACCGTTGCGGATGCGCAGCAGCGCCACCTTATCCTTCAGGGTGCGTGGGTCGTTGAGGGCGTCATTGTACAGGGCCGATTCGCCCGTGCGGTAGACCAGCCCCGTCACGCCGGCGTCGGGCGGGATGTGCAATTCTGCGGCCTGCTCCTCGCTTATGCCCAGCGAGGGGGGCAGCACCACTAACTCCCCCACTTCCGGCTGATAAAGCAGGATGATGACCTGGCTGGCCTGCACGATCATCGCGATCTTGTTGATCAGCCGGGAGAGGGTCTGGTGCAGTTCCGGGCGCGAGACCACCACGGTGGGCATCTCGCTGATGGCGGTGGTGGTCTGCAGTTCCTCCTCGAGGTCCCGGATCTTGGTCTGCAGCTCAGTGACCACCAGGCGATAGCGCTCTAACTCCTTGCGGAGCGTGGCGGGGTCTTCGGGTGTCACACGATCAGGCATGTCAGGTTCGGTCCTCCCCAGGACTCGCACAGGTTACACCCGAGCAAGTACGGGGCCCATGCGGCACTAGCACCCCCGGGGGTCGAGTAGCGGACCTGCCGGTGCCGAGGCTGGGCGTGAACCGGCTCCCACTAGGTAGAGGCAGCCGCGGAGGTCCTCCCGCGGCCAGCCTCTTTATTATAGCCAAGGCGACTTCGGAGTGTCAAGGATGCTGCGGCCGGTGGCGTCCGCCACTACCCCAGCGCCGCCTTGGCCGCCTCCCGGATGGCCTCCCCGGGATGGTTCTCTGCCAGGAACTCCAGCGCTGGGCGGTTGCCGGCGCTCACGTATTCACCTAGGTGCTCCCCCATTGCCCTCGCCAGGTTCTGTCGCGCGCTCTGCAGTTTGGTGCTCTCGGCGATGGCCACCAGGTCCTTCACCCGACCCTGGCTGACCAACTGCGTCACCAATCGCCGATTGTTGGCCAGTTTCAGGGCCGCCTCCCGGCGGGTTTCCTCCCAGGCCGAAGCCTGGGCGATGGCGATTAGCGCCTCTACCGCCTCCGGCTCGGTCAGTACCTTCTCCGTCAGTTTGGTGATGATCAAGGTCCGGAGAGGATCACGATCTACGTTGGCCGCCTGGACCGTAGCGGTGGCCCGACGAGCCTTCGCCGCGGAAGCGATGTCCTCTGCTTCCGCCATAATGTGCTCGGGGACCCCTTCCGTCCCTGCCTCTGCGTCAAGGTCCCGGAACACCGTGGTCCCTGCCGCGGGCGAGAGCAGCGTGGCTGCGCGGAGTTGCCGCCGCAAGCAAGCGCAGGGCACCAGCGCCTGGTATTGCCGGTTCTCCAGCAAGCGGTCGATCATGGCCCGGGCTGGAACCTCCTGCGCCACGATCAACGCCACGCTCATCAGGTCCCACTGTTGGTCTCGGCACAGCGTCTCCAGCACGGGATCTATCTGCCGCCGGGTCAGCCCCTCAATGAGCGTCTCCATCATGGGCGCATACCGAAGTAAGGCCTCGTTAACCATGGCCGCTCCTTCCTCAGTCAGCGCTAGGCAGTAGCCCGTCAACCGACGACGGCCCCGCTGCGCTCTGCTCCCCTCTCTGCTGCCGTTTAGCCGCCGTTGCGCTGGTGTTCTGCCGCCGTTGTGCTGTCTAGCGCTGGTAGGCCGCCAGCCGTTTTTCCACGTAACGGCCGCGCAGGCGCGGGTAGGTGGGCAGCCCCTCGGGCACTCGCTCGCCGGTGCCTCGCATCAGGGGCCGAGCGTACTCAATGAACTCCTCAGTCACGCCGTTGCCCCGGGCATTGATCCACTCCGCCGGCACTAGCCGCTCCTTGTCGGCCACGCTGAGCAGCGAAGTAGTTTCGCACTCAAAGACGAAGGGGTCGTTCTGCTTGCGCTGGATGGTGATCATCACATCGGTCTCGCCGTCGCAGGCGCGGTTGACCGCCGCCTGTCCGACCGCGTAGGCTTCCTCTAGGTCCACCGCCGAGGCGGCGTAGGAGAAGCAGCGGTGCAGATTGCCCAGGCGATCGTGGCGGCAGCGCCGGCCCACCGCCTCCTCTACGATGTTGGCGATGGCCTCGGCGACCCCGCTAAGCCGGGCGTGGCCGAACTCGTCCACCTTGTCGGAGGACTTGAACATGTCCCCTTCCGCGAAGGTGAAGCCCTCGGAAACAGCGACCACCAGGTAGCCGTGCTGAGCATAAGCGGCCTTGCAGTCTTCCAGAAATTCGTCGGGGTTGACCTTCACCTCCGGCAGGTAGACGAGATGGGGTGCGTCGCGCTCCTCCTGGCGGCCCACCTGAGTGGCGCCCGTGATCCAGCCGGCGTGCCGACCCATGATCTCGACCACCTCGGCGTCGCCAAAGGCCTCGGCGTCGCGCGCCACGAACTGCACCGAGGAGGCGGCGAAGCGGGCCGCGCTGGCAAAGCCGGGGCAGTTGTCGGTGATGACCAGATCGTTGTCAATGGTCTTGGGCACGCCGATGATGCGCATCTCCCAGTCACTCTGCCGCGCCAGCTGGGAGATCATATGGCAGGCCAGTTGGCTGTCGTTGCCGCCGATGTAAAAGAAGTACCGGATGTTATGGGCCCGGAACACCTGCATAACCCGCTCCAGGTCCTTCTCCGTCGGCTTGATCCGGCTGGTGCCCAAGGCAGCGGAGGGGGTATAGCGCAAACCCTGGATGACCTCGGTGTCCTCCCGGAACAGGTCAATGAGATTCTCGTGTAGGATGCCGTCCATACCATGGATGGCGCCGTAGAGGGCACCAATCTCGGCCCGATCGCGCGCCGCTTCCACGCAGCCTACCATGCTGGCGTTGATCACGACCGTAGGCCCGCCGGACTGGGCCACCAAAGCGTTACCTTGAAGAGACATGTTTGAGAAGTCCTCCCTGCGAAGTCGAATCCCACCTCTCTCGCCAACAGCGAGTATAGCAAAGATGGGAGAGGGTCTCAAGGGAGGCGAGAAGCGCGGGGCGGGAGGCGGGGAGGGGAAGAGAAAAGCAGTCCTGCGGTTCAAGACTTGCTGGACCGGCGCGGGAGGGACGCGGGACGGCGAGGCAGCAGCGGGCGAATGGTGTCTGCGGCTGGACCCCGCCGGTGCTCTGCAGTTACGATTTACTGGTCGGCGACCCCGCCAAGCCACATTTCCGTGATCGGGTCCCGGACGGAAAGTGGGTACGTCGGGCTATGCAGGACGCTCTGCTCCGCCCCAACACGACCTACCGCTTCAGCGCGATGATGAAGCGCGCGGGGACCGACGGGGAAGTCTTTGCCGAGCTAGTCGGACACCGCCTGGCTCCAGCGGGAGACGACCGCTGCGGCAGTGGCGTCGGCACGAGACGACTTTCACCACCGGCCCCAACGATTCCGGGCCTTTGCTGGTAGTGTTGCACAACAGCGGCACCCAACCGGCATGGTTCGATGAGGTGAGGGTGAAAGAGGCCGGGCGATCCGACCGGTCAGTCTGGGTCGGCAGGGCAGTTGTGCCTTTGGGTCATACTCAGTATAATGCCCGCGCTTGACTGGCGATTTCGCCGAAACAGAGAAAGCAGACGACGCAGCACCATGCTGGCTAGCCTCCTCTACGCACGTATCCGTTTCGTCCGCGCCCTGCTCTTGCTGGCGGTGGGACTGAGCAGTCTCGCGGATCCCGCTCCCGCCTCCGCTGCCTTCTCGGAATCCGCCTTGCAGAATCTGCTGGCCGGCTACGCGAGCCACTCGGCCCTGGCCGGGGCCACCACCGCCTGCGTGGTCGTGGACCTGGCCGACAACCACGTTCTCTTTTCCCTGCGTGCTGACCAGCCGCTAGTGCCCGCTTCCCAGATGAAACTCCTGGTCTCCGCGACCGCCTTGGAGTTGTTGGGCGCTGACTTCTTCTTCTCCACCACCGTCTGGGCGCAAGGGCCGCCCGATTCGCGGGGGCGCTTGCCGGGCAACCTGTATCTCTACGGCTGGGCTGATCCCGTCGCCGGCGCCGGCATCTACCCGCTGCTGGCTCGGCAGATTCGCGACAAAGGTGTCAACAGCATCGGAGGGGACCTCGTGGGTACCGCTCCCGTCCTGCTGGAGGAGAAGGACGCTGGCCTGCAGGGTGCCCGTCGCCTTGCGGAGGCCCTGGGGCGACTCGGGGCCGGCTTGGCCGGCAGAGCGCGCGAGGGCTTCTGCCCCAGCGCGCCCGTGCTCCTGGCGTGCCACACGACCGTAAGTCTCGCTGACTACCTGCGCAACATGAACAAGGAATCCCGCAACGAGGAGGCCAACCGGCTGCTCCGGTGCCTAATGGCTTGCTTCGACGATCCCGCCGCCGGCGACCCCGGCTTCGTGCTGCGCTATTGGACGCAGCGGGGGCTAACTACCTCGGGGATGCGAATCGTGGATGGCAGCGGCTACTCGCGGTTCAATCGCCTCAGCGCCGGCCTCCTCTGCGGGGTCTTGCAGCGCCTGGCCTGGTCAGGGGCCAACTACCGGGCGCTCAGTGCCAGCCTGCCCGTGGCCGGACGGGACGGCACCCTGGCCAGCCGCATGAGAGGGACCCCGGCCGAGGGGTGCGTGCGAGCGAAGACGGGGACGCTGCCCCAGGTCAGTGGCCTGTCGGGGTATGTCGAGCACGGAAAGAAGCCGCGCCTGGCCTTCAGCCTGCTGATGAACGGGTTTTCTTGCTCCGTGTCTACCGTCCGCCGCATCCAGGATCAGATGGCTATCGGCATGGCCCGTTACGTGAAGGAGAACTCCGAATAGCGCCCGACCCGGCAGGGAGGAGTCCCGCCAGCGGGTGGCGAAGCACGCTCGCAGCCGCGGTCAGACCACTAGGCCCAGTAGTAGAGCGGCTGCGAGTCGTTGTCTCCCTGGGAAAGGGGGTGTTTGCGATGCGAACTCCGGTGCTGAAATTTGGGGGGCTGACCCTCCAAGGGCAGCAGCGCTTTGGTCCTGACGAAGAGCGCCTCATGGAGGAGATCCGACGTCAGTCCACCGTGAATGACATTTATCGCCTGCTAGCGCAGCGCCGCAATATCGCGCGAGCCCAACGTCTCCATGAGGTCGTCCGCAAGTTCATCTTGCCCCTGCGCCAACAGGGTATGATCCCGGTGGTAGTGGTGTCGGCCTTTGACTGGGCCACGGACAAACTGGAGCAACTGGCGGCCGCCTTGTCCCCGAACCCGGCTCCCCGCGAGTACGCGCGGCTACTGATGAGCGGGGAGTTGCGGGCCAACGCCTCCCTGGCCATCGCTCTGGAGGAACAGGGCTGCCGCGCCCGCTCCATGACTGGGCGCGAGGCGGGTCTGGTGACCAGCGGGGGTCCGGTAGGGGCTGTAGTCGCCAGCGTGAACAAGGCCTACCTGCTGGAAATGATCGAAATGGAGATTATCCCGGTGGTGGCGGGTTTCCAGGGCTACTACTACGACAAGGAAACCGGCCGGGACGAGGTTTCCATCTTGGGCCGGGGCGGCTCCAACCTGACTGCCGTCGCCCTGGCGGCAGCGCTGGGCGAGGACTCGGCGACCATGTTCAGCGACGTGGATGGGGTCTACGACAAAGACCCCCGAACCCACAGGGATGCCACCAAACTGGACCAAGTGCGCGCCAGCGAACTGCTTACCTGGGACCCCTTCCCACAGGTTATCCAGAAAGAAGCAGTGAAGTACGCCGTCGAGCAAGGCGTGAACATTTGGATCCGCAGTGGAACCGACCCGGACGTTCCAGGAACTCTGATCATCTGCCGTGAGAGCTAAGGGTGGTTTGCGCCCCGCATCGAGCGGAGGCGGGGTGATAGCTGCGAGTCGCGGCTTGGTCACGCAGCGCGCGGGACCTTGCCAGGGGCAAGAGGCTGTGTTATAATCCACATGCGACACTGGGCTCCGGGGGTGCGGCCAGGGGCGGGTGTCTGGCCTAGCGGGGCGCGTGGGGAGGTGCGCCCAGTTTACTCCAGCCATCGCAGCACCATCCGTAGGACCGCCAAGGAGTGATTGTGTTGCAACAGGGCCACCGTCGGCGCGCGGTTCTCATCTCTCTCCTGCTGGGCATCGCTATTCTCCTCTTGGTGGCCGCCGCGAGTCTGGCTCTTTCCGGTAGGTCTGCCCGGCGAGAGTCAGGGGCAGGCCGCCCCGTGATCACCACGGTCTTGCCGGCCGAGCCGGCCGCGGTGCGCCCTCAACAGGACTCCGGACCGGCGCCGGACCGCGACCTCACTCCCAACACCCCCAGCACGCAGGAACTCGACCCCTTTGCCTGGCGCAGCGGGAGCACTGATCGCATCGCCTTCGTCTCCAACGGCACGGACGCCGACGGCGATCGTCGCATTGATCCGGTTCCTCCTCTCAACGCCAAGTTCAACCTGTGGATCATGCGCCCGGACGGCTCGGAGCAGATCCAGATGAGCGATATCCCGGGCGACTCCCGCGAGCCGGCTATTGACGCCAGCCGCAATTTGTTCGCTTTCGCCAACAATCAGACCCGCACCTGGCAGATCTACACCATTGACCTGGCGACCAAGGTGGTCCGGCAGATCACTACCGGGGCCGGTAACAAGCGTCATCCCACCTGGTCGCCCGATCAGAACTGGATCGTCTTTCAGTCGGACGCCGCCGGCAACTGGGACCTCTGGAAGATCCGCTCGGATGGGGCCGGCGCGCCGATGCAGTTGACCACCACCCCTGAAGATGAAACCGACCCCTGCTGGCATCCCCGGGGAAACACGATTGTCTTCACTCGCAAGGTTGGCGCGGTCACCCGCATCTT
>CALFVE010000261.1 GCA_937928475.1 uncultured bacterium
TGCCGTCAGTCTGCTTCGACCTCAACCCAGCGGCGCTCGCGGTGGCTGGTCAGAATCGCGTCCATCACCTTCTGCACCGCATGGCCCTCGGCGAAACTGGGCGAGGCTGGGGTATCTTGGAGTATGCTGTCTATGAAGGCCCGCACCAGGCTGGGGTATGCGAAGAGAAAGGCCTGGCGGGCGGCCTCCCTGTCTTCCTCGGTCTGCACCTTTCGCGGGATGCTGCTCTGAATCTCCTCCGGCACATGCAGCGGCCGGAGGCCGGGGTCTTCCGCTCGGCAACCCTCCAGGCTGTTCAGCCACACGTCGTGGAAAAGGCTTAGGCAGAGCATTCCCTCGCGACCGGCGATTTCGTGGCGTGTCCCGCGCGTATCCAAAGCCGTCCAACTGATGTGGAAAACGCCCTGGCAGCCATTGGCGAACTTGGCCAGGAAGACGTCGCTGTCATCAGTAGGCGTGGGCAGCCACTGCTCGCCGCGCCGGCGCTCCGGGCTAGTGTTGCGCAGGTCCGCGCAAACCGCCGTTATCGGGCCGTTGAGCCACAGCGCGAGGTCTAAGTTATGGCAGCCGAGGTCGTAGAGCACGCCGCCCCCGAGGTCGGGGTCAGCTCGCCACATCCAGGCCCCTCCCGGCCTGCCGTACGAGGCCATGTGACAGACGTTGTAGTGGAAAGCCTCCCCGCAATAGCCTTCGGCGATGAGTTTGCGGGCGTAGAGGGCCTCCGGCACCCACCGGTTGGTGAAAGAGACCATCGTCTTGAGACCGGTGGAACGCGCCAGTTGCGCCAGCCTCCCGGTCTGCTCCGAGTTCATGCCCAGCGGCTTCTCGCAGAAGGTGTGAAGCCCGCGCTCCAGGGCCGCCCTCGCCATCTCGAAGTGCAGATTGTGGGTACTGCCGATGCACACGGCGTCCAGTTCCTCGCGGCTCAAAAGTTCCTCGTAATCGCGGTAAAGTCGTTGCACTCCGAACTGCGCTCCGGCGCGACGCAGGGACTCCTCCGTTCGCGTGCACAGAGCAACCAGTTCGGCCCCAGGATGGGAAAGCACCTGCGGTATCAGCACCCGGCTGGACCAGGAGCCAGCCCCAATCACGGCTATTCGCACCTTAGACTCGGTCATTGTGATCCTCCCAAACTAGCGGTATTACAATCACGGCTCTCTTGTTGCGAGCGCCGCATGGGCTCCGTGGCCGCCGCTGGCACCCCCTTTGGTGCAGGTGTGGCCGGCCAATAAATGCTCATTGACTTTTCGCCGCATTTCCGCCCGCACCTGCGCCTTCATCGGTGCGCAAGACATAGCCTTTTCGTACCGTCTACACCTGAACCGGTTGCTGAGGAACCCCGCGCCCCCATTTTCGCAGGGAGCGCCCCGTCCGATCAGGAGTGCTCGTCACTGACACCGCACTTCTCATCAAGCCTGGACGAGGCCTGCCCCAAGCGGTACACTTTCCTGCGCCAAACCCTCTTGCCGAGGGCACAAGATAGGTGTCTGCTTGCTCCCGCGTACGTGGCCGTGCCGCTGGCGTTTGCTTGGATGGCGCCGTGGTGAGTAGGCAGAGTCGGAGGAGGCGACGAGATGACAATCGCTTGGCTGGGCTTGGCGATGACGGTGGTTCTAGCCGCGGGCGCAAACGCGCAACCGACGAACGCGGTCGTAGCCGAGGAGATCCGCCGGGAGGCAACTCGGCCCAATGCCAGTGCCGAGGGCCGGCCGCTGCCCTTGGCGTGCAGTTGGCAATGCGGATCATTCCGCGACCCCAGCAACGCCGGCTGGAGGCCGGAGAACCAACTGCAACTGATCGAGCAGGGGCATCACCTGCTGCCGTGGCTCAGCCATCCGCTGGGTCCGCTCCCTGCTGATCCCGGCGACTTCTTCTTCGCGTATTATGAACAGGCCATGCGCAGGGCGCAGGCGCTGCATCTGCCGCTGACTCTTATTGCTAGCCAGTGGGAGAGCGGCCTATCGGAGCCGCCCTACCTTGATCTGCCCCCCGAACAGAACCCCAACGTGGTGACTGCGGAGGGGAAAATCCTCCCCAAGGTCTGCCCCTTTGGCCCCATTCAGCCCTGGCGGGAGATCGGTCGCCAACACACCGACAACCCGCAGATGCGCCAGTTGCAGGAATGGTATCCCGACCCCCCGCTAGTCATCTTCCTGTCCAACAATGAGCACGCCAGGCTGCAGTGGCATGAAGCCGAGACCTCTCAGCGGTATCTGGACAGATACGGCAGAGGCCGGGATGACGACTTCAAGCGCCGGGTTGTGGGCGAGGGATGGATCGAGCGCTACCGGGCCTTGCAGGACGGCATGCGTGAGGGTCTGATCAGCCCGCAATGGCGGGAGAAGGCCATCTTCGTCGGCTACAGTGCCTTCGGCCCGCCCCACCTGGGCCGCTGGGCCGGCTGGCCGACCTACTCGCTTCACTGTCCGGGGTGGATTGACCCCTCCCCGCTGATGTGGGATGGCGGCAGCCCGTCCTACTACACCCATAACTGGAACCCTAGTACCGACTACACCACATGGAGTCCCCAGGTAGAGTTCCAGAACCTGGTCTTCATGCTGGAAGAGGCACACCGGCTCAACCCCGGTTTCTGGTTTGAGCTGTCCGTCTGGGACGGCTACTCCCCAGGCAGGGCGGACGACAAGCGGCTATTCTATGCCAATTTGGGGCAAGATTTCACCCCTGAGCGGTACCAGGGCTTCGTGCAATTCGGCATGTGGCTCATGAGGCCGCGGGCGGTACGCGAGTTCCGCGGCTGGACCCAGCCCTGGGAGGAAAACCGGCCGTACTTTATGGCGATTGTCGAGGCAGTGGACCGGGTTTACAAGAATCCCACTTTGCGGGAGTGGTGGTGCCGGGGCAAGTTGGTACCCAACCGCGCTCACCCCCATCCGTATCAGCACGGCATCCCGGAAAAATACCGGGACGCGGACCGCTGGTTCCTGCTGGACGCGAGCGTCAACCCGCAGCAGTTCCCCTGGGAGTTGTCCCAGCCGATCAGCGTTTTTTGCCTGGCGCTGGCGCAGGGCGAAGCGCCGCGCCGGCAGTGGTTGCTGTACGCGCACTCTCCGCTGGGGCCCCGCGAAGACGTTCGGATAACCATACCGGACTACCGCGAGGTTATCGTGGACGTGCCCGTGAGCGGGGCCTTCTATGTGGTGGACGAGGCGACCGGGGAGCTGAGGGCTGTCAACGACTAAGGTGGCCCTCGCTAGGACGAGCGCGCCTGGGCGTGTTGGAGCGCTGCCCTGGCCTTGGCCAGGGGGGTCAGACGCCGAAAGGCGCCAGGCGATAGGTCAACTTCACCTGCTCAGGGGCAACCGGCTTGCCGCCCGCAGGCACCGGCGGCACTACCTCAATCATCACCGTGTCCGCAGCCCCCAGTTTGACCCGGCGCGGCTCTTCGAACTCGACCGCGACCCCGAAGCCGCCGCGGTCCAGGCGCACGCCTGTCGTCAGGACTCCGGCCGCGGTCAGCGCCTGGCCTTCGGCCGTGGTTACCGAGGTAGGGGTCTTCCCATCCGGCCGGGTCGGCAGGAACGGAATCATCTCCCACGCCTCCCGGACCTCGGACCAGCGGCGGTCGTGGCTCCAGAGCGACATCACTCCCGCAAAGTGGGAGGGTGCTAGTTGGACAGAGCAGACGATGCGGTCGGCGACAAAGGTGTAACTGCGTGCGGACCTCACGTGCGTATTGCGGACCTCGCCGGAACTGGTGACCGCGTTGCCAGTGAGCCTAGCATTGTCGTGCTCGCTGATGGCGGCGATCAGCGGCGAGCGGTCCCACATCTCGCCGACCAGCGAATGAATTCGGAGGCCCGCCCACTGGGAGGGGTGCATATCCTGCCCGTACGACTCGTGGAGCCTGCCTGCGAGTACCGGCCCTTTGCCTGGCACGGTAAGTTGGCAAAAGGTGCCGCCCGAAAAGCCGAGTTGCCCCGCAAAGCACTGGCTCACCCATTCCGGCGCTAGGCGCCCGTGGAAGGTTAGCACGTAGTAGCCGCGGCGGCGAGCGGCGAACCACTCATCACCACCGTTCACACTGACGGTCAAGTCGGGGCCGGGATCGCCTTTCCAGGGATGCTGGGGGGTCTCCCAATTGGCGGCGGCTTGGTGCGGAGGCGAATGGGTGCGGCTGGACCAGGGATTCGCAGCCACAGGCGTCCCGTCCTGCTCGCGGCAGTACAGATAACTGTACAGTTCCTGGCAGCGCTCGTACACCTGACGGAATCTTGGATCATCGCCGGCGTCCCCCAGGATGCCTCCGCCCTGCACCCAGGTGTTGCCGGTGGCCTTCCAGTTGTCGAGGAGGTAGGAGCCGTAGTGGCAATCATGGGCGAAGTGCTCCTGGGGATCGCCCGACTTGCTCAGGCCGCTGCCGAGGCCCCAGCCTTCCGTAGTCCAGCGCTGCCAGAAAGTTTCGAAGCGCTCCTTCTGGAGTTGGTCCCCGGTGGCGCGCTGCGCATACCACAAGGCGACGTTCATCTGGGCAAAAGCATTGCCGTTGACCTTCTCGATGTGGGTGGCGAAACTGAGTCGGTCCCCGGCCATGATCAGGCCTTCTCGGATGATGTCTTTGACCTCCTGGGGGACCTCAGGGCGCCGCATCAGCACCCAGCCGGGCCGGAAGATGTCGCAGCCGTAGTAGCCCATCGCGTAGGCCCAGTTTGTCCAGGAGGCCGACCCGCGCCCGTCGCTGTTCTCCAGCAGGCACATCCGCTGGTAGAGGTACTCGAGGTCCTTGCGCAAGTCGGGCGGCAGAGTCGCAGCGTTCGCTTTCAGCCACCGATAGAACCGGACCTGGAAGGGATGCCAGAAGACCTGGCCATCCACCACGATAGCGCCACCTTGCAGGGCCTTCGCCGTGGCCTCGTCTGGGCAGAAGATCGCCGAGACGCCCATCCCAACGTAATCACTGAAGATCGGTTTGCCCTGCTGGAAGGTGATCTTGGCCAGGTAGTCGTTGGGACCGTCGGAGACCTCGAAGGTCAGCAACCTGCCGTCGTACTCGCCCGGCTGTCCGAAGGACACCTTGGCCCCCTGCCCGGGGCTGTCGCTGGCCGTGAAGCCCCCCGTGGCCATGCCCTCGAAAAGGATCTTCCCGTCCGGCCCGGTCAGCCGGAAGCGCCGACTGGGCGGCTGGTCGGGTTCGGCGAAGGCGTAAAATAGACCGGTAGTGCCGGGGGGCACATACAAGTAGCACTTCTTCATCAGCGAGCCGTGCCCATGCATGAAGGTGGGATGGCCCATGAAGCCCACCTGCATCTCCGCCGGCAGCCGCACTGTGACGTAATGGTCCGGCGTGCCGGCCAGCACCAGTCGGTAGACGCCTCGCTTGCCGCCTGGTATGGGCCGGTCGAAGGTCCGCGCGACCAGCGTCTTCAGACGCGCTGGATGAGACCAGGCGCTCCAACGATAAGATGGAGCCGTGCCCTTGGCGTAAAGGTTCGCGTAGTACTGCAGTTCATGGTCCCATCCGCCGATGCGCTCCGGGAAGTTCGCCTCGCCACAGCCGTCGTCGGGGATGATCTCGCGCACCACGGGAAAGCCCTCGGGATCGTACACCTTGAACAACACCTCTCGGGGTCCGTTGGCGAGCAGGTTCAGATCCCGAACGTCCAGGCTCACGCTAAAGTCTTTTCCCTCGGGGTTCAGGATAAAGAGGGTCACTCCCTCGCACAGGCGGAAGGTCCGTTCCACTGTCTCGGCCTGCTGCGCCTGTGCAGGCAGAGCCGCCAGCGGTGCGGCTAACAGCAGCCTAAGCAAGAGCAGTCGGCCTCTGGGCATCTTGCGTTCCCTCCTGCGTGCACCTTCGGGTCAGTACTTCTCGAATGAACCGATGGCGCAGATCGGCCCGCTGGGGATCACCCGCCCCCTGCGGCGGCCGGGGGGGCGGGGCCCGCTGGGGCGATCTCGTAGGTGATGGTTCGCCCGCCGCTCAGCGGTCCTTCCTCCAGGAGATCAATCAGCAGGTTGCGGCAGACCGCGCGGGATAGGTAGTCGTCCTGCCACTCGCCGGGGGAGAGTTTGACCCGCCGCGCCCGGTCGAAAGTAATCGCGACCGCGCCGGCGAAGCGGGTCAACCGGACCGCGGTGGCCGGCTGATAGTCATCGCTGGCGGGGACCCAGGCATCGCCGACCCGCAACTCGATCACGGTAGGGCTGAGATTCGGCTGCAGGCTGGCCTCGCGGTGGTAGATGGGCAGAGTCTCGTAGAGCTCGGCGATGTCGCCGGTCTGGCCGCTTACCGTCGTCGTCACGCGGAGTTTACTTGGAGAAACCTCGAAGGTACGCGTGTAATCAAGTGCGACTCTGAGTGCCTGGTCATACATCCTATCCTTGGCCTCGGCGCCCTCTCCCTGCGCCTTTGCCACCACGATTCCCGGCAGCCGCCCGCTGACGGTCGCCGTGCCGCTGTCGCCGGTGATCTCGGTGGCAACCGCGGGGTGGTCAAGGCGTGCGCTGGTGAACACGGTATCGTCCTTCAAGCGTCCGGACACGGCGTGAATAGGCCACAGCCGCCATTGCTCGAGGCGGTCGCGGCTGCCGTCCCAGTCCATGCCGCGCCGCCGACCGAGGATCACGCTGCCGGTGTGCGGCGTCCAGAAGGCGGAGAGTTGCCCGCCGCCCAGTCCCAGCGGGCCGGCGAACTGGAACAACTCCTCGCCGGGTTCCTGCTGCCCTACCGGCCCCGTGTGAATGATCGTCGCGTAGCCCGGCTGCTTGGTGACGAAGAAGGCCTGACCCAGGTCCAAGACAAAGGTCCCCTCGCGGTGATAAGGCGACTTCAGCAGCGGCGAACGCTGCTCCTCCAGTTGCAGCCGATGCGCATAGGCGCCTCGGGGGTAGAACTCATAGGCCCAGTTCACGCTGGCGGGGAAGTCCCAGCTGGCCCACATGCGCCATTCCCAAGGCCGGGAGACTATCTCCTCGTTAGCGTAGAAGATGTAACCTTCCGGTCCCCGGGCCTTGACCGGGTTTTCCCGCAGTTGCTCATTGAAGGCCGCCGCGCGCCGTGCTGGGGCTTCGCGCAACTCGGCGGCGGTGGGCAGACTCACCAGATAGGCCGCCTCGTCGGTAACCAGCGAAGCGCCATAGTCGCGCGCTTTTCCCCAGGCCCACTGGTCATGGCAGGCGTCGGTGCCGAGACGGGAATTGAAGGCGCTAGGGCCGGTCCAAGTGCCGTCCGGTTCAGGCAAGCAGAGCAGCGAGCGCAGGCGGTATGCCCGGGCCACGGCCTCCCGCGCGAAATCCCAGCCACTGGCCAGCGCTGCCCAAGCGGCGAAGAAGTTGGTCATGCCCCCGAAGCCGACGTCAATTCCCCCGCGCTCTGGAAAGTACCCCGCCGGGTGAAAATATCGCGGGTCCGTAAACAACATTCGCACGCGGGCTTCCGCCTCTGGGGTGAAGGCAGGATCGTCCACGACCTGAATCGCGTACCACAGGCCTACTGCTTGGATCATGTCCAGATTGGGCTCTTCCCCCTTGATGCCCCAGGAGAGCATGAGCCGGGCCAGCCGGGCCAGCCCCGAACGGTAAGCCTGGCGGACCTCGGCCGGCAGCACCTCGGCGAAGCCTAGGTAGGGAGCGCCCAGGTAGACAAGCTGATAGGAGTACCAGTCGGAGCGCCCCGAGGTGGGGTGCTGCTGCAGATAATCATCAAGCATCATCAGGTTGACGGCGGCTACCACAAAGGCCCGCAGTTTGAGCGCGCGGTTGTCGTGGTACGGGTTACCTGGGTAGTCCCACTGCACGAAGGAGATGAGGGTCTCCGGCCAGACCGGGGGCACCATGACCGCCTCCGGGCCTTCAATCTGCGAGAGCAGGAACAACCGCGCCGGCGCATTGACCGAGGGCGCTGCTCGCTTGGAGCCCACCAGGGGCTGGAGCATCTGCGTGAGCATGAAGTTGCGGTAGAGGTAATCGGGGTCCTGGCTGCATGGCTCGACGGTGAGCGGGCCCGGGACGCCGTGGGCGAAGTCGCCCTCGCTCAGCGTCGCCAGGTACGCGCGCAGCACGCGCTGGTACTCGTGCCGTTGAGGCAGCATGACGTGGCCGGGCCTCGGCTCGGCCTGGGGCGGTTCCTGCGCCTGGCCGGGGCCAAGATAGCCGAGGCAGAACAACGCGAAGGCGACCAGGCCCCTGATGTTGCGAGTACGACTCCGTGGTCCCATGGCTTTACCTCCATTCGCGGCTCGATTCCCCCTGACCTGCCCGCATCTACGTCACAATTTCCTATGTGGAGGGCTGGCTCACCTGCTCCAGGCTGACAAGCGCCCTGCGCGCAACCGCCGGCACCGCGAGTCGCGCAGCACTGTTGCGGTCAAGTCTCACCGGTTGCTCGGACGGGTCTAAACGATGGTTGCCCCGGTGAGGAATCGCTCGCTCAGTTGCTGGGGCGGGTTGCCCCTGCGGAACGCGCAGAGGAGCGGGGCGCTCCGGTGCAAAGCCCAAGCGAGTCCCTGCCGTGTCAGCCTGCTCGGGAGGAAGGCTCGTCCCGCCTCGCGAATACCTCGCTACCCCCGATGGGAAGAAGGAAAAGTGATCGCATGATTGTCGGCGTGCCTCGCGAGATTAAGGACGGAGAGAGCCGCGTGGCTCTGACCCCCGCCGGTGCAGACGCCCTGGTCCGCGCCGGGCATCGGGTCCTGGTGGAAACCGCCGCCGGCCTGGGTAGCGGCTTCTCCGACCAGGAGTACCGCCAGGCGGGTGCCCGCATCGTCCGCGAGGCCGCGCGCCTCTGGGAGCGCTCGCAACTGGTGGTCAAGGTCAAAGAACCCCTCCCTGAGGAGTACTGCTTCCTGCGCCCGGAGCTGGTCTTGTTAACGTACCTGCACCTCGCGAGTTCCCGAGGCCTCACCGAGGCCTTGCTGCGGTCCGGCGTGACGGCCCTGGGGTACGAGACGGTACAGCGCGCCGACGGGAGCCTCCCGCTGCTCATTCCGATGAGCGAGGTAGCAGGCAAACTGGCCCCCCAGATTGGGGCGCACTGCCTGGAGAAGGCCCAGGGTGGGCGTGGCGTGCTCATCAGCGGCGTGCCCGGCGTGCCCCCGGCCGAGGTGGTCATCATCGGGTGCGGCGCGGTAGGCGTCAATGCCGCCAAGGTCGCCTTGGGCATGGGGGCCAGCGTCACCATGCTCGACATCAACCACGACCGCCTCAAGTACCTCGACGATATCCTCCAGGATCGCGTGGTGACGGTTTACTCCAATCCCTACAACATTGCCCGCTCCGTGGCTTACGCTGACCTGCTCATCGGGGCGGTGCTCATTCCCGGCGCTCGGGCTCCGCATTTGGTGGCCGAGGAGATGGTCAAGGGAATGAAGCCGGGCGCAGTGATCGTGGATGTTTCCGTGGATCAGGGCGGCTGCGTGGAGACCACGCGCCCCACCAGTCACTCTGATCCCACGTATGTCCGCCACGGCATCGTCCACTACGCCGTCCCCAACATGCCGGGTTTGGTACCCCGCACCTCTACCTTTGCTCTGACCAACGCCACGCTGCCCTACATTCTTTTTCTGGCTGAGCGGGGCCTAGATGCGGCGCTGGCCGAAAACGCGGCCCTGGCGGCGGGGCTCAACGTGCGCGCGGGGGAGATCACGCATCCAGCGGTGGCGCAGGCGTTTGGGTAGCGGCAGTGCGAAGTGGAAAGTGGAAACTGGGAGCAAGGCTGGCGGCCGGGGAAGTGCAAGATTGGGCATCAGGTCCGGCCGGCCCTGCGGCCGTTCCTCCCCTCTGCCACCTTCCACGTTCCACGCAGCGTAGAACGACCGGAGGGACCTACACTATGCAGCAACTCGGCCTCGCGATCGTCGGCCTGGGGATGGGCGCGGCACAACTGCGCCAGGCCAACGCCCACGAACAGGCCCGCGTGGTCGCCCTCTGCGACCTGAACGAAAACTGGATGCGCAAACTGCAGCAAGAGTTTGCGGTGCCTTTCGCCACCACCGTCTATGCGGAGGTCCTGGAGCGCGACGACGTGCATATCGTCTCCATTGCGACGCCGGATTACCTGCACCACGAGATGACCCTCGCCGCCCTGGCTGCCGGCAAGCACGTGCTGGTGGAAAAACCGATGGCGCTGAACGTTGCTCAGTGTGAGGACATGGTGAACGCGGCCCGCGGGCATGGTCGCAAACTGATGGTTGCCCATATCTGCCGCTTCTACTCCTTTTTCCAGCAGGTCAAGGCCTGGGCGGAAGACGGGACACTGGGGACGCCCTACTACGTCGAGACCAGTTATATTCACAACTACGAGCATATCCCCGGCTACGACGGCTGGCGGTACGACCCCGAGAAGCGCCACCCCTTCGTCGGCGGGGCTTGTCACGCCGTGGACCTGGCTCGCTGGCTGGCTGGCGACGTTGAGGAGGTGCACGCCTACGGCAACCATTTCAACCTGCCAGTGCAGAAATGGGAGGATCACATTATCGCCAATGTGAAGTTCAAGAACGGCATGATCGGCCGGATTATGAACTCCTCCGGCTGCCCGCGCCCTTATGACATCGAATGCGAACTGTGGGGCACCAACGGGGTGGTCCGCGGCGACAATACCCGCGACGAAGCCCTGCTTTCCCTCCGCCAGACGGGTTACTCCACGTGGTTGCGCTACCCCAAGGAGCCGATGGCCAAGGCGATCGGCAACGAGATTGAGCATTTCGTGGATTGCGTGCTCAACGACACGACGCCGCTGATAGACGGCGTAGACGGCGCGAAGACGATCGCCACCTGCTGGGCGGTGATTGACTCCCTCGCCACTGGCCAGCCGCAGAAAGTAAGGAACGAGTTCTGAAGGGGCGGCAAAACGGTTCGTGTGTGTGTTCGATGGTACCCGATCTCTCCCCCGCTTGCAGGGGAGAATACCGCCGTCCCCGGCGGCGAGAAAGGGGCCAATGCCGCGGGCTTCCCCGCCTATGTCCGCAGCTCGGCGACAGCGCTGGCCTCGCAAGAGGGCCTGCGCCTTGACCCTCCCGCGCCGCGGTGGTAGACTACCTAACTAATTGAAGCGCAGAGCAGGATGCTTTTGATGGATTATCGCCATACTCTCAACCTGTTGCAGACCGACTTTCCCATGAAGGCCGACCTGCCCCGGCGGGAGCCGGACCTGGTGGCCTGGTGGGAGGAGAACGACCTGTACGGCAAGGTCCGCGCCGCCCGCGCCGGCGCCCCGCGCTGGATTCTCCACGACGGCCCCCCTTACGCCAACGGCAACATCCACCTGGGTCAGGCACTCAACAAGATCCTCAAGGACATCGCCATCAAGTACAAGACCCTGCGTGGGTTCGATTGCCCCTACGTGCCCGGTTGGGACACCCAGGGCCTGCCCACCGAACTGGCGGTGCAGCGCGAGTGGGGCCTCAGCCGCCACGACCTCAGCGTCCTGGAGTGGCGCGGGAAGTGTCGAGAGTTGGCCCTGAAGTACGTAGAGCTCCAGCGCGAGCAGTTTAAGCGCCTGGGGGTGCGCGGCGACTGGGCGAACCCGTACCTGACCCTGAGTCCGGAGTACCAGGCGCGGCAGATCGAGGCCTTCGGCAAGATTGCGGCGCGTGGGCTGGTCTACCGCGCCCTGCGCCCGGTCTACTGGTGCTACCACTGTGAGACGGCCCTGGCTGAGGACGAGGTAGAGTACGAGACGAAGTGCTCGCCCTCCATCTACGTGGCTTTCGACCTGAGCAACGCCCACGATTTCTTCGCGAACCTGCCCGCAGGGGCCTCGGCGCGCATCATCATCTGGACGACTACTCCCTGGACTATCCCGGGCAACACGGGTATCTCGCTGAGCGGCGGCGCCACCTATGTCCTGGCGCGCTGCGGCGACGGCCAGTACTATGTGGTCGCCGAGGACTTGCTGGAGGCCACCAGTCGGGCGACTGGCTTAGGGGAATGCCAGATAGTTGAGCGCCAGCGCGGGGCCGATCTCGTCGGGTTGGTGGCTAAGCACCCGCTGTACGACCGCCCCTCGCCGATCGCGCTGGGGGAGCACGTCGTCCTCGATCAGGGCACCGGGGCGGTGCATACCGCGCCGGGGCACGGGGTGGAAGACTACCAAGTTGCGCGCGAGTACGGGCTGGAGATCATCAGTCCGCTCGACGATTACGGGCGCTTCACCTCTGAGGCGGGCGGCGCGCTAGAAGGCCTGGTCTGCGACCAGGCCAACGGCGTGGTTATCGAGATGCTCGACCGCGCCGGGGCCTTGCTGGCCGCAGGAGAGTTGGATCACGAGTACCCTCACTGCTGGCGTTGCCATGAGCCGGTCATCTATCGCGCCACCAAGCAGTGGTTTATGGACATTGAGAAACTTCGCAAGGCGGCCCTCGCGGAGATTGCCCGCGCCGAGTGGATGCCGGCGTGGGGCCAGGCCCGCATCGCCGGCATGGTGCAGTCGCGGCCCGACTGGTGCATCTCTCGCCAGCGCGCCTGGGGCGTGCCTATCCCCGCCTTTCATTGCAGCAATTGCGACGAGACCTTGGTCAGCGCGGAAATTGCCAATCACATCCGGGATCTCGTGCTCGCCCATCCGCATGGCGCCGACGTCTGGTTCGAGCGCGAGGCGCAGGAGTTGCTGCCGCCGGGGACCACCTGTCCTAGGTGCGGCGGCTCGGCCTTCACCAAAGAGGGCGACATCATGTCGGTGTGGGTGGACTCCGGGGTCAGCCACTACGCGGTGCTCAAGACTCACCCGGAACTGTCTTATCCTGCCGACTGTTACCTGGAGGGAGACGACCACTACCAGTGCTGGTTCCAGACCTCCCTGTGGTGCGCAGTTGCGCTAGGGGACCCGGCTCCGTTCCGGCTGGTCGTGGGCCACGCCTTCTTCGTGGATGAGACCGGCCAGAAGATGTCCAAGAGCAAGGGCAACATCGTCTCTCCGCAGGAGATCATAGACCAATATGGGGCAGACGTGCTCCGGCTCTGGTTCACCTACGCCGATTTCCGGCGCAAGATGTTCTTCTCCTCCGCCATTTTGGAGCAGGTGGCCGACGCGTACCGGCGGATTCGCAATACCCTGCGCTTTCTGCTGGCCAATCTGCAGGACTTTGACCCGGCCACTGATGCGGTGCCCCTGGACGGAATGCGGGAGCTTGATCGCTGGGCGCTGGCGCAACTTTCAGGGCTCATTGAGCGCGTGACCCGCGGCTTCGACAACTGGGACCTGCACCTGTTCTACCACCATCTGCACTCCTTCTGTGCACGGGAACTCAGTTCGATATACCTTGACGTGCTCAAGGATACCTTGTATACAGACCTGCCGGACTCACCAGCGCGGCGGTCGGCGCAGACGGCGCTGTGGCAGATTCTGCAGGCCCTGGTGATCATGAGCGCGCCGGTGTTGGCCTTCACCTCGGAGGAAGCCTGGCAGCACTGCCGGCGTCTCGATCCCCGGCTGCCGCTGAGCGTGCAGATGGCGGACTGGCCGCGACCTCTGGAGGCAATTGCCGACAGCGATCTGCTCGCTCGCTGGGATCGGCTGATGGCTATTCGCGAGCAGGTGATGGTAGCGCTGGAGCAGGCCAAGCAGGCCGGGCTCTTGCGCAAGCCGCTGGAGGCCGAGGTGAGACTGCGGGCCGAGGGCGAGGATCTTGCACTGCTGCAGAGGTACCGTGACGAACTTGCCGGCCTCTTCATCGTCTCTAAGGTGAGCCTGGAAGAAGGGCCAGGTGGCCTGCAAGTGGAAGCGATACCCGCGCCCGGGGAGAAGTGCAGTCGCTGCTGGGTCCGAGACCCGCAGGTAGGCAAGGACCAGAGCTATCCCGATCTGTGCCCCCGTTGTGCGCAGCGGGTGGCGCGGCTGGTCGCCCGCTAGGGCAAGGCGGGTAACTTCATAGGGTGGACTGTGCGGTCCCCGGGCCGCCGGGTCCACCCGTCCTGGTTTGCAGCCTGATTTGAGGGATGGGCCCTCAGTACGCGAGAATCTGGAGGTTGGCGTAAGTGCCGCAGAGGAAAGCATTGGAAATCGAGAAGTACCGCAAGAGACTCTTGGAAATGCGGGAGGACCTGGAGCACGAGATCCGACGCACTGAGAGCCAGAACGACCAGCGCGAGGGTTTCCACGTCAACGTCGCCGATGAGGACTTCGACGAACAAGGCGGGGACGCAGCTTCGGAGACGGTGGAACGCAGCCGCGTGCAGGCGATGGTCGGCAATCTGCGCGAAGTGCTCGACTCAGTCAACGAGGCGCTGGCCAAGATTGAGGCGGGCACGTACGGCAAGTGCGACGTCTGCGGGAAGGCCATCCCCAAGAAGCGCCTGGAGGCGCTCCCCCACGCGACCATGTGCACCGACTGCCGCTCCCGCGTACTGGGCAGATGAAGCAGCCCGCGCCGCAGCACAGGCCGGCGGACACATGCTCCGCCGCTGCCTACCGCTGCCCTTTGCGGGCGCCGGTGGCACGGTTTCTCTGCCTTGCCCTGGCGGCGACTGCCCT
>CALFVE010000262.1 GCA_937928475.1 uncultured bacterium
AGACCACCGGACCTTCCTCCATAGGCAGGTCCAGCGCCACCTGCCGCCCCTGGTCGTCCCTGAGCACCAGCGTCAGGCTTTCGTGCGCATGCACGTAGCCCTTGTAGCCCGGGCCCGGCCGGTAGCCGGGCAGGGCCGCTCTGAACTGCTGCAGCGCGGCTGGGTCACGCCAGACCACGATCGGCCTTTCGGAAACCAGGGCCACTTCCCGCAACGACCCCAAGGGAACCTGGTAGGCGAAGGATAGCAGAAATGAACGAACGCCCAGGGCGATAAGGGCCAGCAGCACCACCACCATCCCTGCCGCGATCTGTCTGCGAAGAATCTGCTGTCTCGTCATGTTAGACGGCTTTCTCTCCTTACTTATGCTCTCCCGCGCACCGCCACGGCCACAGGTATTCAACGCCGGTAGTTTGGCTTCCTCCTCCCGCGACCGCAGATTCTCGTCACCGTGGCCCGCCGCAGGTCGCTCCGGTGGTGGAGGTCTCGCCGCCAGCGGCAACGAACTGACCCCCGAGGCTGCATACTGCCGGAAGGAGAATGTCCGGCGCAGGCTTCCAGCCCGGAGCGGCGCACTGGCCCGGCCGGCTGCACAGGCAAATCCCATTGACCCAGAGGAGCCATCATGAGCGAGATCACCCCTATCCGCGCCAAGTGGAAGGGCACCATGACCGACCGCGAGCGCTTCAACAACCAGATGCACTACCGCCCCTTCGACCGTTGCTTCAACATGGAGTTCGGCTACTGGGCCGAAAACTATGAGCAGTGGGACATCTTCGTCGAGAACGGGATCACCACCGAGGCCCAGGCCAACGAATTCTTTGGTTTCGACAAGATCGCGATCGCCAGCGGGGTCATCTGGATGAACCCGCCCTTTCCCAGCGAGACCATCGGCGAAACCGAGACCACCTTCATCATCATGAATGCCGACGGCCTCACCGCTGAGATTCCCAAGAGCGGGCATAGTACCATTCCCCACTATAAGGAATCCAGCATCAAGACCCCGGACGACTGGCAGCGGGTCAAGCAGGAGCGCTTCCGCCGCGATGATCCGGCCCGCCGAGTGGACGTGGAGGCGCTCAAGCAGGCCCATCCCCCGGATCGCGACTACCCGCTGGGCGTAAACTGCGGTTCGATGATTGGCCGCATCCGGGACATGCTCACCTTCGAGGGGCTGGCCTACGCCATTTACGACTACCCAGAGATGGTCGAGGACATGGTGGAGACCGCCTGCGTACTGGTAGAGGACTACCTGGATCAGGTACTGGGGCAGGTGGACTTTGACTATGCCTGCGGTTGGGAGGACATTTGCTTCAAGAACGGACCGATTGTCTCGGTGCCCTTCTTCAACCGTGTGATCGTCCCCCGCTATAAGCGGATCGGCGACAAACTACACGCCCACGGGATTGACCTGTGGTACACCGACTGCGACGGGGACGTACGGCCACTACTGCCGGGGTTCCTAGAGGGCGGCATCAACTGCCTCTTCCCCTACGAGGTCAACAGTTGCACCCACCCGGCGGAACTCCTGCGACAGTACGGCAAGGACCTGCGCATTATGGGCGGGGTAGACAAAATCGAACTAGCCAAGGGTCCGGCAGCGATCAAGGCCTACCTGGAGAGCCTAATTCCGCTGGTGGAACGCGGCGGCTACATTCCCTTCTGTGACCATCGCTGCCCGCCCAACGTCAAGCCGGAGGATTACCTGTATTATTTGGACCTCAAACAAGAGTTGTTCGGCATGCGTTAGCGCGCGGACCTCCCCCACGCCCGAAGTGACCCGCTTTAGGGCATGGACGTCTCAGCAATCATGGCCTTGGCCTTAGTCCAACCGGCCTCCTCGCGGAACCTATCGCCCCACCGCATCACCTTCTGGGGGCCGGTACTGGGAGTGCTTCTGGGCGTGTTGCTGAATGTGGTCGCGGCCTTCGGCTACGTCCGGTTTCGGTGGTACACCGGCTTCACCGACCACTTCAATAGCATCGGCGCGATTCTTATCCTCTTTCTCCTCTGCTGGCCGGTATTGGGGCTTTTCCACCGCTTGTTTCGTAGGAGTCTCAGCGTCGCTGATCGGGCGCTGATCTACCTATGCCTGATGCTGGCCACGGTCATCCCCACTATGGGGCTGTGCGGGTATCTGCTGCCTCTCATCTCCGGCGTCTCCTACTATGCCACCGGCGAGAACGGCTGGGAGACCCTGCTGGTGCAAAACCTTCCGCCCTGGGCCATCCCCGCTCCCGGCCCCAGTGTGGCCCGCTTTTATGAGGGCTTGCCGCCGGGCATCCCGGCACCTTACCATATCTGGTATGGCCCGCTGGCCTTCTGGGGGCTGTTCTTTGTAGTGCTGGCGCTGGTCAGCCTGTCGGCGATGGTGCTGATGCGCCGGCAGTGGGAAAACCATGAGCACCTGGCCTATCCCTTGACCGCGTTGCCGCTGGAACTGGTCGGCGCCGCTCCTTGGCGGGAGCACCCTCTCTGGCGAAATCGTCTGTTCTGGCTCGGCTGCGCCACTGCCTTCGGCATCACCTTCTACAACGTCGCCGCCAAACTGATCAGCGGCGCCTTCATGATTTCCCTGAAGCCCGCCGTCTACAGCACCTCCTTCATGATCTTCCGCAAGACTACCTGGGTGGCAATTACCTTCGACGTGCTGGGGAACGGGCTAGGGTATCTCGTGACGCTGGATGTGCTGCTCAGCGTGTGGTTCTTCCAGTGGCTGGGGACGCTGGAGGTCGGTGTCCTCAATCTACTCGGTATATCCCGCAGCACCGGAATGCCCCACGCGGCCGGCGGCGGCATCATGGCCCTGCAGCAGTCCGGGGCGCTGTTTCTGATCACCGGCCTGGCCATCTACAATGCCCGCCACCACCTGGCGCGCGCCTGGCGAGGCCTGGTGACTGACCAGGACGAGATCGCGCCCTACCGCCTGTGTTGGGTGCTCTTCTTCGGCGGCTGCGCCGTGCTCTGGTACATGCTCGCCCAGACCGGGCTTTCCGCCGCCCTGGCCGGTGTCGTGCTTTTCGTCGCCCTGGCCTTCTACCTGGGGACGACCTACCTCTTGGCCCAGACTGGCCTGGGCCGCATCCGCGCCGCGCACAGCACGGCGGGGCTGGTGGGCGAACTGCTGGGAACGGGCCGTATGAGTCCGAGCCAACTGACGGCCCTGGGGCTGACCTTCATTTGGGGCGGAGACATCCAACTCTTCACCATGGGCACCGCGGCGATGGGACTGCAAGTGATGCATCGCGCCCGGCCCGAGCGGCCCCGTGTCGCCTTTCCCACCGCCGTCGCTGCAATTATCGTCACGCTCATTGCGAGCTTTGCCGCCTACCTCTATTTCGGCTACAAGTACGGCGCCCACGGAGGGTTCGGTTGGTACTTTGAGGCGTCACCACTGTATCATTGGGGGTGGATCGAAAAGCAGATCCGGGGAGGCTCCCAGCCTTCGTGGAGCGTCTGGGGACTAATGGGCCTCGGCGCCGTGGCCACGCTCTTGGTGGACTTCTTACACCGCACGTATGGCTGGTGGCCGCTGCACC
>CALFVE010000263.1 GCA_937928475.1 uncultured bacterium
GCCGCGCCTTGGCGCGCCGCGCCTTCTGGGCCTTGGTGATGATCAACAGGCCCAGGTAGCCGCCGCCGAGGACGCCTCCTCCCACCAAAACAATGGCGGAGCCCAGGGTCGCCCCCGGCATGCCGGCGATGGGTTCATAGAAACGAAACAGCAGGTAGAAACCACCGGCTCCTACCCCCCCTCCCAGCACTACTCCCACAAGACTAGCCAGCAAGCGAGATATGTCCTTCATCCGAAACCGCCTTTCGGTACTGGGGCCGAGACGACGAGGATGGCTGCGATCATACGCCGCGCGGTGGTTCGCTCTCCGTGGCCGGGAGACCTGCTTGACCCGCGAAGGTTCGGCAGAGCCGGGCGGCGAATCATTCGGCACCGCCGTCGGATGGCAAAGAGAAGCCCTCCCGGCGGCCACGCGGCCAGGAAAGTTCCCTTGGGCCGCTTCGTCTCATCATCTGGTGATCACAAGTGCAGGGAACCCTCACCCACAAGATTCTTGAGCAGCACCTGGTCTCCGGTACTCTGAGGTCGGGCCAGGAAATTCAGATTCGCATAGACCAGACCCTCACCCAGGATGCCACCGGGACGATGGCTTACTTGCAGTTCGAGGCCCTCGGCGTCCCGCGCGTCCGCACCGAGCTCTCGGTCAGTTACGTGGACCACAACACGCTTCAGGTGAGTTTCGAGAACGCCGACGATCACCGTTATCTGCAGACCGTGGCCGCTAAGTACGGAATCTACTTCTCCCGTCCGGGCAACGGCATTTGCCATCAGGTGCACCTGGAGCGGTTCGGAATCCCCGGCAAGACGCTGCTCGGCGCAGACAGCCACACGCCTACCGCCGGCGGCCTGGGCATGATCGGCATCGGTGCCGGGGGTCTAGACGTGGCGGTAGCCATGGCCGGGCTACCCTTCACCTTACTCGCGCCGCGGGTAGTCCGAGTCTGGCTGCGCGGCGCGCTTCCCCCCTGGGTGGGGGCGAAGGATGTCATCCTCGAGGTGTTGCGTCGGCTCACCGTCAAGGGCGGCGTGGGGAAGGTCCTGGAGTACGCTGGCCCGGGCGTGGCAACCCTCAGTGTGCCCGAACGGGCCACTATCACCAACATGGGCGCGGAAGTCGGCGCTACTACCTCCCTCTTCCCCTCCGATGAGCAGACCCGTGCCTTCCTGGCGGCTCAGGGCAGGCAGGAGGTCTGGCAACCGCTGGCTGCCGAGACCAACGCAGAGTACGAGGAGGAACTGGACCTGGATCTGAGTGCCCTGGAACCGCTGGTGGCAAAGCCGCACAGCCCCGACGCCGTGGTGCCGGTGGCCGAGGTGGCCGGCACGCCCGTGGATCAGGTCTGCATTGGTTCGTGCACCAATTCCTCTCTGCGTGACTTGATGACGGTAGCGGCAATTCTGCGCGGGAAGCATATTCACCCCCGCGTGAGCCTGACTATCTCGCCGGGTTCGCGCCAGGTGCTCACCATGATCGCCCGCAACGGCGCTCTCGCCGACCTGGTTGCCGCGGGGGCGCGAATTCTGGAGTCGGCCTGCGGCCCCTGTATCGGCATGGGCCAGGCTCCCGTCACCGACGCTGTTTCGGTGCGCTCCTTCAACCGCAATTTTCTCGGGCGGAGCGGCACCCGCTCGGCAGGGGTCTACCTGGCCGGGCCGGAGGTATGCGCGGTGGCGGCGCTGACTGGGGAACTGACCGATCCGCGCGCCTTGGGGGCTGCGCCCCGGGTGGACCTGCCGGAGCGCTTCGACCTCGACGACAGCATGATCCTGCCGCCGGCCGCAGATCCCGAATCGGTGGAGATTGTGCGGGGACCGAATATCCGTCCGGTGCCCACCCGCGGTCCCCTCGCAGACGAGATCGAGATGTCGGTGTTGCTGAAGGTGGGAGACAACGTCACCACCGACGATATTCTGCCGGCCGGAGCCAAGGTCCTGCTCCTGCGCTCCAACATCCCCGCCATCAGTGAATTCGTGTTCAGTGGGATAGATCCCGGATTCGCCGCCCGCGCCCGGGAGCAGGGCGGGGGCTTCATCGTCGGGGGTGAGAATTACGGCCAGGGCTCCAGCCGCGAACACGCTGCCTTGGCGCCGATGTACCTAGGCATCCAAGCCGTGCTGGCCCGCTCCTTCGCCCGCATCCACCAGGCCAATCTCGTGAACTTCGGCATTCTGCCGCTGCTGATCACCGCCGAGGACTACGCTCGCCTGGAGCCGGGCGACCGCTTGCGCCTGGAGGGCCTCCGCGAGACTGTGCGGTCAGGAGAGCCCATCATAGTGCAGAACCTTACTCGCGACTTTGCCTTCACTGCCACGCCCCGGCTCTCTCCTCACCAAGTCGAGGTGCTCCTGGCCGGCGGCGTGCTGAACTATGTTCGGCAGCAGGTCAGGAAGGCATAAGGCCGGCAGCGGCGAGACATAACGGCCGCCGGGTTGCCTCGGCGGCCGTTGCACTGCTGGCTGAAAGCCGGATTTACAGTTGCGCGTCAATCATCGCCGAGAGTTGCGCCGCGGTCTGCACCCCGATGGCCTGGTCTACCTGCTGGCCACCCTTGAACAGGAACAGGGAGGGGATGCTGCGGATCTGATAGCGCGAGGCGATCTCGGGATTCTCGTCCACATTGACCTTGACTACCTTGCACCGCCCCGCGTACTTCTCGGCCACCTCATGCACGATAGGGGCGGCCATCCGGCAGGGGCCACACCAGGGGGCCCAGAAGTCCACCAACACCGGCACCGTTGCCTGGAGCACCTCCTGGTCGAAGGTCTCGTCTGTTACTTCCAATGGTTCAGCCATTGCGCTGCCTCCTTAAGATTTTCGCAAACCCCTTAGAACGCCGCCAGCACGCTCTGCTCCGTCACCTTCACCGTGATCTCCCCGCGGGCCATCTCCGTCTCCCCCTCGGCGTAGGCGGTTACGCGCACCTGATAAGTCCCCGGCGGCAAGGAGCCGAGATTGAGCGGCCAAAGGTTGTCGCGCAGGTTACTCAGGGCGCGGGTCTTACCGCCTACCGATAGTTCCACGTAGGAGAAGCCCTCGCCGCCTCGCACTTGCACGCGAAGACGGGCCTCCTGCTTGCGCCCTCCCTCCGCTGGGTCCAGCGTCACTTGCACCTGGGCAGGCTCGGGAGCCGGCGTGGGCGGCTGGGGGGCCGCGTCCGGGCTAGCCGCCGCCACCTTGGGTGCGGCCGCAGTCGGCTGCGAAGCGGCCAGACCGCTGACGGCGCCCTCGTGCATGAGGTAGTTAGCTACCACCAGGGCGCTCACTACGTGGAACCCCACCCGCGTCCGCAAGGGCCGGCCAGGGCCGGTCTTGGCCTCGCAGAGGAAAGTCGGGTACTGCTGGTACAGACCAAAGTACCGGTGGCAGAGCATTAGGTTGTCGCCCGGGTAATCATAGTAGACGTTATGGTTGTACCCAAAGGTTCGCAGCCAGGCCGTCAGCGCCTTTGTGATCTGCTTGGTCCGCTGAGAAAGCAGCGCGGGCAGAGCGGCGCTGCTGCCGACCGTCTCCAGGAAGTTCTCGCCATACGAGTCTTTGGCGCTGTTGGCAGGGAGTTCGTGCAAGTCCAGGATTGCGTCCGGCTGAACGCGCCGCACCGCCGCGTCAATCATCCGCGTCTCCGGCTGGCTAAGGGCGGCCCAGTCCCGGTTCAGGTCCACCCCGTTGGCATTGGCTCGCCGGCCGACTGCGGTGCCGTCAGGGTTCGCTACCGGCACCGCCACCAGCCGCAGGAACTTGAGAATCTCCTTCTCCAGCGTGGTGGGTGCGGTGGCAAAGTGTTCGAGTAGCGCCAGTGCGGCTTCCGTGCCCGCCGGCTCGTTACCGTGTTGGCGAGCGATGATGAACAAGGTGGCCTTGCGATACGGGGACTGGGGATCAGTGACTTCGGCCAGCACCAGGGGGCGTTTCTGGGGAGTGTTCCCGAGGAGGGTCAGAGTACAGCGCCCGGTCGTCTGCAGCCGGTCAAGCGCGGCCATGACCTCGCTGAGGCTGCGCGGGGACGTCGGGCAGCGCGCCACGATGTCGGCGACGATCTCGGCCGAGAGGGGTGAGGCCAGGGCAAGCAGCACCACGCCCAGGCACCAGCCTATGGCTGCTGACCTCCGGTTGCGTGCCAAGCGGTTCACCATGCTAAGCGAGGCGAGGAAGCGGTCTGCGCCAGGTCGTTGCCAGCGGTCATATTACCAGAAACCGGGGCTGCAAGTAAACCCCGAAAGCCCGAGGATAGTTTCTGCCGAAGGGTCCGCAGGAGTCATGCCCGCGGCCGGAATGCGGCCCGCCTCCGCGTTCCAGAGAGGGAGCTGAGTGGCGCGTCGGTGGGTCATGAGGCCGACCCGGAGCCGCCCGCCTCGGTGAACCTGTCGAAGAGCCGGAGTCCCTGGACTGCAATTTTTTCCTTGACAATGGAACAAAAGTTCGATATACTCGGCCTGCATATAGAACACACGTACTAACTCACAGTTCTCTCGGGGGGCGGAGAGGCCGTATGACTATGAGCAAGTTGATCCTGGAGCCAATTCAGCCGGACCTGGCGCCGGAAAGCCGCTACCCGCGCGCCTTTCGTTGGCGAGGGCGTTCCTACCGCGTCGCTGAGTTTGGGGGCTGGTGGAGCGAGGCGGCTCGTTGGTGGGAGGGACAGAGCGAGCGCAAATTCTTGCGCGTGCTGACCGACCGCAACCTGGTAGCCGACCTGTGCTTTGAACCCCAGCAAGGCCAGTGGCTGCTGTATCGGGTGTATGACTGAGGAGGATTAGTGAGTTGGGAGTTGGAGGAGGGGAGAGAGTAAGAAGAAGAGAGGGAGCAAATCATGCTGCAAAATGACTGGGAACTTTGTCCGGAGTGTGGTGCGATCCTGATTCCCGACGCGGGCTGCTTCCTGTGCCTCCAGTGCGGCTGGAGCGGCTGTGAAGTCTAGGGGCAAGGCGCACTCGGAGGTCTCGGCCCACGGTATGCCAGGGGGCCTCGCTTATCGCGGAGGTGCACCCGCGGGTGGACCAGCAAGGCCGCCTGTCCTACCGATCAACCACCAACTACCAACCACCAACTACCAACCACCAACCATGCCTTTCGTTCACTTGCACGTACATTCCAACTTTTCCTTCTACGACGGGGCAGCGCCTCTGGCGGACCTGGTGGAGGCGGCCGCACGCCTGGAGATGCCGGCCGTGGCGGTTACCGATCACAACAGCCTAGCCGGAGCCGTGCGCTTCTACCAAGCCGCGCAGCAGGCAGGGATCAAGCCGATCATTGGGGTGGAGTTTGAGGTGGAGCCGGTCGGTAGAAGCAGCAATTCGTACGGATCTAGGATCTCTCCATGCTCTCCCCCGCCTGCGGGGGAGAGTGCCGACGTTGCCGGCGGCGAGAGGGGGTCTGTGCTCTCGGTCGGCCCGCTCCGTTGGGACCTACCCCGCTGGCCCCGGTGGAGATCGCCCCTCCTCCCATCGCAGGAGGGAGGTCACGGCGGTGGGCCTTTCCGCCTAATCCTTCTCGCCCAGGACAATGAGGGCTACAGCAACCTCTGCCGCCTGGTTACCTGCGCTCATTTGGGCGAGGCCCGCTCCGCCGGCCCCTTCGCGCCTCAGTATCAGGAAATTGACCGCAAGCATCCCTTACTGCGCCAGGAGCACCTCCAGCAATACGCCTCGCACCTGATCGGCATCTCCCCCGGCACGGCGGGTGAAGTTGCCCAGCGGCTGGCCGCCGGCGATCGCGCGGGAGCAGCCCGCGCGGCTCGTTACTACGCCGATCTCCTGGGGCCGGGGAACTTCTACCTGGAACTGCAACATCACCTGGAGCCGCCCCGTTCCGATGCCTTGCGCTATCGCCTGCGGGCGCTGGCTCAGGACTTTGGCCTGCCGGTGGTGGCTGGCAATGACGTGCATTATGTCACCCGCGATTATGCCCACCTCCAGGACGTGCTTTTTTGCCTCGGCCAGGGGATTTCGGTGCGCGATTCCCATCCCGGTCGCAAGCGCAACTCTGAGTACTACCTGAAGTCTCCGGCCCAGATGGGGCGCCTCTTTGCCGACTTGCCCGAAGCCTTAAGCGCGACGGAGGAGATCGCCGCGCGCTGCTCCTGGGAACTAGACCTGGGGGCGATTCATCTGCCGCGCTTTGTAAAAAAGGGACAGGCACATGTTGCTGCGAAAAATGTGCCTGTCTCTTTTTTCTCT
>CALFVE010000264.1 GCA_937928475.1 uncultured bacterium
CAGGCCCGCAGCAGGTTCTTCAGGCGACGTGTCCCGATCTCCGGGTTGAGCCGCTTGGTGAGATAGGGGTCCTGCGTGGCAATGCCCCACGTGCACTTGCCGGTGTAACACTTCTGACACATCTGGCAACCCAGGGCCACCAGCGCCGCCGTGCCGATATACACCGCGTCGGCGCCCAGAGCGATAGCCTTCATCACGTCGGCGCTGCTGCGGAAACCGCCCGCCGCCACCAGGCTGGCCCGGTGCCGAATGCCCTCCTTGCGCAGTTGGTCGTCCACGGCCGCCAGCGCGAACTCGATGGGAATGCCCACGTTGTCGCGGATCATGGTGGGCGTAGCCCCGCTACCGCCGCGCACCCCATCAATCGCCACGATGTCTGCACCCGCGCGCACCGCACCGCTGGCGATGGGCACAACGTAGTGCACAGCGGCGATTTTCACGGCCACCGGCTTGCTGTAGCCCGTCGCCTCCTTGAGCGCGTAAATGAGTTGCTTGAGGTCCTCGATGGAATAGATGTCGTGATGCGGCGCCGGCGAGATAGCGTCCGCGCCGACCGGAATCATGCGGGTGGCGGAGACCTCCTCAGATACCTTTTCCCCGGGCAGGTGCCCCCCAATGCCCGGCTTGGCGCCCTGGCCGATCTTGATCTCCACCGCCGCCGAACGCTCCAGGTAGTCCGGGGTCACCCCAAAGCGTCCGGAAGCGACTTGCACGATGGCCTGAGCGGCGTAGGGACGCAAAGCGGCATGCAGACCGCCCTCGCCGGTATTGAAGTAAGTGCCCGACTCCGTCGCCGCCCGGGCCAGCGAGAGCGCGGCGGTCAGGCTGATGGAACCGTAGGACATAGCGGAGAACATAACCGGGATCTCCAGCCGCAGTTGCGGGCCGATCTCGGTGACAGGATGACCCTTCTCGTCAAACTCGATCCGCTCCGGCTTGGCCCCCAGGAAGGTGCGCAGTTCCATGGGTTCTCTTAGGGGGTCAATGGAGGGATTGGTCACCTGCGAGGCGTTGAGAAAGAGCCGGTCCCAGTAGATGGGGAAGGGCTTGTCGGCGCCCATGCCAGTGAGCAGCATCCCTCCGCTCTCCGCCTGCCGGGCGATGGCGCGCCGGGTGGCGGCTGACCATACGGCATGGTAGCGTCCTTGCTCGGGCCGTTGCACGACCTGCAGGGCGCCCGTGGGGCAGAGCATGGCACAGCGCTGGCATCCCACGCAGACGCTGGCGTCACTGCTCACGCTCCCGTCCTCCGGATCAATGTTCTGCCCGCCATACGAACACTGTCGGGTGCAGACGCCGCACTCGATGCACAGGTCCCGATCGCGCCGGATCTCGAATTCAGGCGGTATGAGCGAAAGCGGCAACCTTCTCCTCCTTGAGAGTAAAGACCACGGGCTGGCCGGCGTCTATCGGCCAGGAGCGGTCGGGTCTACCGTCCACGGCCCAGATAGCGGCTTCCTCGCTGGCTACGTAAGCCCGGTCGCCCTTCTCCGCCGCGCACAGTGGCCGCAGTTTCAGCCGGTCGCAGAAGCCCACCATGCCGCCATTATAGCCCGCGATTACTGCGAAGGGACCGTTGAGCAGTGCCCCTGCGTAGGTCTGCCGCAGGAGGGTCAGCAGGCGCCGCCGCTCCTCATCGGGCTCGCGGTCAATATCCTCCCACTCGGGGCAGGCCATGGCCAGGCAAGCCATCTCCACCGACAACCCATGCTTGCGGCAGAGCAGGTCGAACATGTAGTTGATGACTTCCGAATCGGTGAACAGCGTGCAGGCGTAGCCATTGGACTCGACGTAGCGCCGGTTCACGCCATAGGAGGACAGTTCCCCGTTATGGACGATGGACCACTCCAGCAGGCCGAAGGGATGCGCGCCTCCCCACCAGCCTCCGGTGTTGGTCGGGAAGCGGGTGTGTGAGATCCACAAATGTCCCCGGTACTCGCCCAGCCGATAGAACTCGAAGATTGGTTCGGGAAATCCCACGCCCTTGAAGACGCCCATGTTCTTGCCGCTGGAGGCGATGTAGGCGCCCTCAATCTTCTGGTTGACAAACATCACCACCGAAACCAGGTAGTCCTCCTCGCTGCGGTCCTGACCTTGCCCGGCCCTGCCCGGCGGCACCCGCACGAAGTAGCGCCACAACACGGGGTCGTCGCAGATGGTGGGAGTCCGGCGCGTGGGGATCTCCTCCTCGTGGACCACTTCCACCACCTGGGGCAGGTAGTCGAAGAGCCGCTCTAGCGCCTCCTGGTTCATGGCCATGACGTGGAGCGCGTGCTCATCGGCATGCTCAGGGTAGATGCCGTAGGCGACAAAGCCGGCGCCCAGACCGTTGCCGCGCTCGCGCATGACCTGCATGGCGCGCAGGACCTCCTCCCCGGTGAAGCGTCGGCCCCGGCGATCGAGTATCCCCGCGGTGCCGCAAGCAGAAGAAATCTTGAAGTCAGGCAGACGGTGCCTGGTCTTGCTTACCTAAATGCGGCGGGCCCGCTGGGCTTCCGCCGCACCTGGCTTGTACCGACGGCAGCAATGCTACCCTAAGCGCCGAAACGCTGTCAATAGGGCTGGCAAGAAAATACGGAAGGATTTCCGCCTTCCTTCGGCATCCTACGCTGTGAGCCACGGGGCAGGCCGCAGCGCCGCGGGCTTCTTTCGCCCATCAAACGGCAATAGTGGAGCGCCAAGCACATCGGCGCCCGGCTAGACACGCGCGATGTCCGGAAACATACTTCCGGTAGTTGCCTCCTTTCGCGCCGCCTACTTTCCCGCCACCCTCCTTTCGGCTCTTGGCGCTTGGTCCAGGTAGTCTGACTGTGCCCCCTGCCGTAGCGTTCACTAGTAACCCTTCAGAGACGCCCATCGCCTCAAGGGGGGCCGAAGTCCGGTGACACTTGACCGTGACGATAGTTACTGGTTTTTACGTATTGACACAATCTGGAAGTAATCTTGATAATTAGGCCAATAATTTGCGGGGCGGAAAGGAGCCGCGGGGGTCAAGCCAGACCCCGGCTCCCCCCAGGGCAGGGCAGATTGACATGGGTGGTGCACCCGACTTGACCTGCCCACGGCGAAGCCGCCGCAGAGGGAGGGGCGAGTATGAGCGAACTCACGCGCGAGCACATGATTCTTCACAACCTGGCCCTGGTGAACCGCATCGTTGCTCGCCTGGCTCCGGAGTTGCCGCGCTGCGTGGACCGCGAGGACCTGGTCAGCACGGGCGTCCTCGGCCTGATCAAGGCCGTGGACCGGTTTGACCCCTCTCGGGGAGTCAAGTTCGAAACTTACGCCAGTTGCCTGATTAGGGGGGAAATCATGGAATCGCTTCGGGAACGCGATCCGGCCTCACGCACTCTGCGCAAGAAGATCCGGGAAATGGCGCGGACGGTCAACCGGCTCTCGGGGGCCCTGGGGCGCGCCCCGCGGCCTGAGGAGGCGGCACAGGCCATGGCGATGAGCCTGCCTGAGTACCAGGCCCTCGTGCGGGCAGCGGAGGGCACCGCCGTGACCTCCCTGGAGGAGGCTCTGGCCGCCGAGCCCCAGGTGGAGGCCCGCGCGCTGGTCGGGGAGGAAACCAGCGCACAGTCTGCCGATCCGGCCGCGGCTGTCGAGCATCGACAGTTCCTGAGCCTGGTGGCCCAGGGCGTCGAGCGCCTGCCGGAGCGGGAGCAGGTCATCCTGGGGCTGTACTATGGGGAGGAAATGACCCTGCGCGAGATCGGCGAGATCTTTGGCATCACCGAGTCGCGTGTGTGCCAACTCCACACCCAGGCTCTCCGCCGCCTGCGGGCTACGCTCGACCAGGACCTGCGACTGGCGGCCTGAGCGGAGACCAGTGGACTGCAGCAGCCCAGAGGCGGCTTCAGGGACCCCGGAAGGAAGAGCGTTCCCCATGTCGAGGGCTCCCCAGACGCCTATGTCCCCCCGATCTCGCTCCGCCCGATTGTGGCAGGCACTGTGTACCGCCGCCCCGGGCGAGGCCTCGCCCCCGGCCCCTCTCTCGCTTGGCCCGCAGATACGCCTAGGGTGGAGGGAGCCTGCCCCCACCGCCCTCGCGCTGGGAGGGAACCCGCGCCCCACGGGTGCCAGCCACCGGAACCTCCCGCCCACAGCCTCTACCCCCTCCGCTCCCTTTGTGGTACAATAAGCGGCGATGGAGCCGCGACCGAGGTCGGCCAATGCAGCCCTCCGGGTCGGGCTGATGGGGGGTACCTTTGACCCTCCCCACTACGCCCACCTGGAAATCGCTGAACGCGCCCTGGAGGAACTCTCGCTGGACCACGTCGTCTTCCTCCCTAACGGCACGCCGCCTCACAAGTTGGGGTACGCGGTTAGTGCGGCCCACCACCGGTATCTGATGACCGAACTCGCCTGCGCGGAGCATCCGCGCTTTTTCGTGTCGCGGACGGAGATCGAGCGGGCCGGACCCTCCTACAGCGTGGACACGGTGCGCGAGATCAAGGCTGCCCTGCCGCCCCGGGCGGAGGTGTTCTTTCTGGTGGGGATGGATGCGGCGCTGGAAATGCTCTCCTGGCATGAGCCTGACGCGCTGCTGGCGGAGGCGACCGTGGTGGCCTTTCCCCGGCCGGGATACCAGGAGGGGAACTTAGCGGAGGCCTTGGGGCGGGAACGAGCAGCGAGGATTCTGCGACTGCCCATGCCTATGTTCGGGCACAGTTCGACCGAGATTCGCGAGCGGGTGCGGGCGGGGCGAAGCATCCGCTATCTGGTTCCGGCGGCAGTGGCTGCCTACATCGCCAAGCACAACCTGTACCGTGAGGATGAGCCCCTCTTATGAGCCTGCGGTTTCGAGACGTGCTATTGTACATGCTGGCTGGCGTGGTGATTGTCGGCGGAGCCGTGGGCATGTTGGACGCGGTAATGGCCCCCTCGGCGGGAGCGAACGGAAAGCCGGCAGGGGGCCTGGCTATCCCCTTCGTCAACCCTCTAGCCCATCGCGACCGGGTCAACATTCTGCTGATCGGAGCGGACGACCGCGTGGTATTGAGCGGGAAGTTCGAGCCCGGGCGGTCGGACACGATCATGGTCGTGTCCCTCAACCCCCAACTGAAGCGAGCAGCAATGCTTTCCCTCCCGCGGGACTACCTGGTGACCCTCCCTGAGGTCCCCAAGGGCGTGCAGACCTACCCCCAGAAGATCAACCACGCCTATCACTACGGCGGGGTGAAACTGGCGCGGCGCACCATCGAGCGCGAGTTGGGGATCCACTTTGACTATTACGCCAAGATTGACCTGAAGAACTTCGTCAAGGTCGTGGACATGCTGGGTGGCGTGTACCTCAACGTGCCTGACTACGAGGGCAAAGGGCGGGGGATGAACTATGACGATGACTGGGGGCAGTTGCACATACACCTGAAGCCGGGGTACCAGCATCTGAACGGAGAGCAAGCGATGGGGTTTGTCCGCTACCGCAAGTCGCAGTACCACGCCCGCTCCGGCGGTGTGCTGGGGATCACCGACTCGGAGCGGGCCAGCAACCAACAGATCTTCCTGAAGGCCATGATTGAGCAGAAAGTGCGACTGTCGAACCTGCCCTCCCTGCTGCGGGCCGGGGGATTCGTGCTGCAGCACATTGACACAGACATGGACTGGCGAACGGCGGTGGCGCTGATGAACGTGATGCGTGGTCTGGACACCTCGAAGATCCTGCACCTGACGCTGCCGGTGGTGGACAAGACCATCGGGGGGACGTACTACTGCTATGCGCCGCCAGGAAAACTGGAGGAGATGCGGGCGGAGATGGATGCCTTCCTGGCCGGGGCGACCGACGTGCCCAACTCCAACATCAAGTCGGGGGCGCTAGCGTCAGCGGCGGCCGAGGCGGCGTCGCCCGCGGCGCCCGCCGGTCCCGCACGGGTCAAAATCCTTAACGGCAGCGGCGCGAGTGGCGCGGCGCGCCAGGCTTATGCCTTGATCCGGGGAAGCGCGGTGCACCTGCACTCCCTGGGCAACGCCGACCATTACGATTACGAGCAGACGGTTATCGAGTATGTCCCAGGACGGCGGAGCACTGCGCAGCGGCTGGCGGCGCAGATCGGAGTGCCCGGCGCGGAACTGCGGGAGGCGGCGCGGCAACCGGGACCGGCGCCTCCGGATATCACGATCACCCTGGGGCGCGATTTTCAGACGGCGGCGGACAAGGCGGGGAGCAGGCACGAGACGGTCGGTTAGCGCAGCGGCAGTTGCAGATCGCCTGTTCCGACCGTGGGTTTGGCTCTTGCTGCTGTCCCCCATGGCTGCAGGGTCTCGACTTCCTGAGAATGAGCATGGAATCGCAGGCTGAACCGAGCGCCTATGCGCGATTGGCGGCCGCGGCCGCCGAGGAGGCTCGGGCGCTGGAAATAGTGATACTCCAAGTAGGTACGATGCTACCGGTCTGTGACTACTTCGTGATCTGCCACAGCCGCTCGGCGGTGCACGGGGAAGCGATCTGCGACAAGGTCCGAGAACGCATGGAGCAGGCCGGGCTGGGCCTGCATCACCGGGAGGGTGCGGCCAAGGGCGAGTGGACGATCCTCGACTACCTGGACGTAGTGGTACACGTATTCAGCGAGAGGGCGCGGCGATTCTATGCGCTGGAGCGGCTGTGGGCGGAGGCCCCCCGCTTGGAGTTTGCGCCGGCCCTGCCGCGTGGAGCCCAGGAAGCGGGCGGTGCAGAACTGTGAGAGCGGACTCTGACAAACCGCTAGTCACCGCCGAAGAGGAGTTCGGGCGGCTGGCCGAGCAGGTGGCGCGGGCTCTGGATTTCGGGCGGCTGCCGGAGGCGACCCAGGCAGTGGCGCGGCTGCTGAAGATGGCGCCGGAGTCCACTACGGCCCACGAACTCCACGGCGACGTGCTCCGAGCCCAGGGAAATGTGCAGGCGGCGCGCGAGGCCTACCGCAAGTCAATGGAGCTGGAGCCGGCCAACGCCGATGCGGAACGGAAGTACGCCGAGCTCACCCTCCAGGTAGCGGAGACTCAGGGCGACCGCGCGGCGCTGCTGGCCGGGGACTTGACGAAGTTCCGGGGCGCACCCCACAAAGACCCCGGCGGCGCCGCCGCGCGGTCACTGATCTTCCCCGGACTGGGGCAACTGTACAACGGTGACTTCGAGTTGGGCCTGGGACTGGCGGTGGCGGCGCTGGTACTGCTGGTCCCGGTTCTCCTTTGGTGGGCAGCCCCGCTGGTCGAGGCCATGCTTGTCCCGATGATCCATCGAACCGCAGAGCCCCCCGGGGTCGGGGGATGGCTATCCTTGGTGGCGCTCATTGGCGTGTACGGATACAGCGCCGTCGAGGCGTACCGGACCGCGAGGGCGAGAGGAAGCGGATAGCAGGAAAGCGGCGTGGCAGGTGCAAGGTCGAGGGAAGAGAGTGGGAAGGGAGGCCGGGGAGGAGATGAGGAAGGGAAGGCGGGGAACAGAAACCAGGGGAGGCCAGGTTCGCCCGTCAGACGTGGGCTGCTTCTGAGCGCTGATGTCAGCCGGCAAGTCCAAGTCCCCCCAGCCACCGTTGCGCGTGCGGCCCCGCAAGGTGCTGCTGCTTGAACAGAGGCAAGGCTGCCGCGACCAGGCCGTGATCGGCGGCCTGCCCAAGTTCCTCAGTACGTGGGCGGCGCAGATGGCGCAAGGCAAGGATGCCGGAGCTGCGGCCTGGGCGCTCGACCTGGCAGAGCGGTTCCAGCGATACAGCGACTTATCCCCGGATGAACGCAAAGGACTCGTGGCCGCGGCGCTGGCTGAGATGGACCGCGGCGTCGCGGCGGCCGAGCCGCTGCGCTGGGATGACCCGGTAACCGAACTCGGCTCCGTCGGCCCTCAGCGGGCCCAACTGCTCCGGGCTCTCGGCATTGAGACCCTCGGCGATCTGCTCTGCTATTACCCCCACGCCTACGAAGACCGGCGCGAGACCGTGCCGCTGGCCGCAGCGCAGCACCGGCAGCCGATTCTGACCCGCGTGGTCGTGACCGGCCCGGGGATGGTGCAATACGCAGGGAACATGCGCAAGGCCCTGGTGCCCGCGCGGGATAGGACGGGGGAATGCCGCCTGGCCTGGGTGAATCAGCCGTACATGGCCCGGCAATATGCGCGGGGCGAGACCCTACTCATCAAGGGCCAGGCCCGGCGCTACCCCAGCGGCCTGGAAATTCTGGTCCAGAAAGCCGAGCGCCTGCCCGCGGGGCCCGAGGAGGAGCAAGGTCTCACGCCCCTGTACGCGACCACGGAGGGCATCTCCGAGCAGCGGCTCCGCGAACTCATCGAGCAGGCGCTGGACCGGGTTGCCGAGATTCCCAGCGGCCTGATTCCGCCGGAACTGGCAAAAGCGCGAGGATTGCAGCCCCTGGCGGAGGCAATCCGGCAAGCGCACCGGCCAGACAACTTGGCCGCGGCGCAAGCAGCGCAGGCGCGACTGGCCTACGAATCGTTGTTCGCGATGCAGGCGAGCCTGGCCCGGCGACGCGAGCGGCACCGACGCAGCGCTCGCGAAAGTCGGATCCCGGTGGCCGGCGTGGCCGAGCGGTGGGCCCAAGGGCTCCCCTTCCGACTGACGCAAGCCCAGGAGCGGGCCATCAGGGAGATTCTTGCCGACCTGGAAGCCGAATATCCCGGCCAGCGGCTGTTGCACGGAGAGGTGGGGTCAGGGAAGACAGTAGTGGCGGGAGCGGCCCTGCTGGCAACGGCGCTGGCGGGTCGGCAAGCGGCGCTGATGGCCCCGACGGAACTCTTAGCGGAGCAACACTGGCGCGTCTTGACGCAGTTGCTGCAGCCGTGGGCGATCCCAGTGCAACGGCTGACGGCAGGGGCAGCGCCGGCCGAGGCGACGCGGGTGCGCGAGGCCCTGGCCAGCGGCGAGGCGTTGGTGACGGTGGGGACCCACGCTCTGTTTCAGGGCGCGGTGCGCTTCGCCGACCTGGCGCTGGTGGTGGTGGACGAGCAACATCGCTTTGGCGTAAAGCAACGCGCCAGGTTGGCAGCCAAGGGCCTGCGCCCCAACCTGCTGGTGATGTCGGCGACACCGATTCCGCGCACCCTCGCCCTGACCGCCTACGGCGACTTTGACGTGAGTGTTCTCGACGAACAGCCCCCGGGGCGGCAGCCGGTCTTCACTCAGGTCCTGACCGCCAAACAGCGCTGGTCGGTGAACCAGGCCCTCGTGGACCACGCGGTGCGCGGCCAGCGCTCGTTCATTGTCTGCCCGGTCATCGGAGAGGGGAAGAACGAATTCCTGGCACCGGCGGAGGAGACCTACGAGCGGCTGCGGCGCAGCTTGCCCAGCGTGCGCTTCGGGCTGGTGCACGGGCGGCTGCCTGCGCAGGAGCGCGAGGAGATCATGGAACGCTTCCGGCGAGGGGAACTGGACGCCCTGGTAGCCACCAGCGTGATCGAGGTGGGGGTGGACGTGCCGGAGGCCACGCTCATGGTAGTGGAGAACGCGGAGCGGTTCGGCCTCGCACAACTGCACCAACTGCGGGGGCGGGTGGCGCGAGCGGCGCAGCCCGCACGGTGCTTTCTCCTCACCAACTCGCGCAATCCGGAGGTGCTCGACCGCCTGCAGGTGCTGGAGCGCACTGCCGACGGGTTCGAGATCGCGCAGCAGGACTTGCTGCGGCGGGGACCAGGCGAACTGTTCGGGGCCAAGCAGCATGGCTACCTGGACGTGAGGCTGGCGCAGGCCGCCAGCGACACCCGCCTGCTGGTGCAGGCGCGGGAAGACGCCCAGGCGACGCTAGAAGTCGACGCGGACCTGCAGAGGCCGGAGCATCAGGCGCTGCGGAGATACCTGGAGCGCCACGAGGCCCTGGCGGAGCCGTGGACGCTGTGAACCGGCTGAGGATTGTCGGAGGCGAGTTCAAGGGGAGAGTTCTGCGGTACCCGCGGGGTGCGCGCATCCGGCCGACAGCAGAGGCGGTCCGGGAGGCGCTGTTCTCCGCTCTGCAGGAGTACGTAGGCGGCGCGCGCTTTGCAGACCTCTTCGCAGGCACCGGTGCGGTGGGCCTGGAGGCACTCAGCCGAGGCGCGACGCGCGCGGTGCTCATAGAGAAAAACCCGCGGTGCGTGCAGGCCATCCGGCTCAGCGCGGCGAACCTGGGCGCCGGCGAGCGGCTGGTGATCGTGGCGGGGACCGTGGAAGAGCAGTGGGAACGGGCGGCGGAGGAGCATGGCCCCTTCGACCTGGTTTTTGCCGACCCGCCCTATGCGTATGCGGGCTGGGAGCACCTAGCGGCGAGGCTGCTGGAAGAGAGGGTGGGGCTGACGGAGGAGGCCATCGTAGTTTTCGAGTATGCCTGGCGGCGGCCGCCGCGGGTGCCGCAGGAGGCGTGGCGGCAGAAGCAGTTTGGGGAGACGGGACTGAGTTTTTACCGGAAATGAGAAATGAGGCCGCCGCAACAAGGCGCCGCTGAACTAGCGCCGCGGCGCGAGTTTGCCGTGCACATTCTGACTGCGCCAGCGGAGGCGGAAAACGATGGCCGAGGAACCGCTGCAACACATAGCCGTCTGTCCGGGGAGTTTCGACCCAATCACCGAGGGGCATCTGGACGTAATCCGACGAGCAGCGCACCTGTTCGGGCGGGTAATTGTGGCCGTAGCGGCCGACGGCGGCAAGCAGCCGCTCTTCTCCCTGGAGGAGCGCATGGAGATGGCGCGGCTGGCCTGCAGCGACCTGCCGAATGTAGAGGTAGATAGCTTCGAGGGTCTTGTGGTAGAATACGCGCGCCGCCGGGGGGCGGTGGCGCTAGTCAAGGGTCTGCGGGCGATCTCAGACTTCGAGCGGGAAGTGCAGATGGCGCTGATGAATCGGCGGTTGGCAGAGGAGGTGCACACCATCTTCCTGGTCACGCATCCGGACTATGCCTTCCTGAGTTCTAGCCTGGCCAAGGAGGTTTTCACCCTGGGAGGCGATATCGCGGGGCTGGTACCGCCGGTCGTGGCGGAGAGGCTGAGGCAGAAGATGGGGGGTAGCGGTGAGGAAAGATAGTAAATGGAAGGTGGAAGCCGGCAGGGGGAGGGCCGAGGTGGGCAACGGCCCAGGCGGCAAGTGGGGCAGAAAGGCAGGCGGCAGGCTGGCCAGGGAGTCGGTCCGCGGCGGGATCTAGGGAGGGACACGAATGGAGATTCTGAGGATACTAGAGGATCTCGAGGCCCTGGGGGAGGCCGGGGAGAAGTGGTATACCCGCGTGGTGCCGGGCTTGATCAGCAAGACGGTCATTGACGCGGAGCAGTACTTCTCTCTCCTGCATCAACTGCGCTCGGCGCTGCCCGAAGAGATGACCACCGCCTCGCAAGTGGCGCGGGATCGGGAGCGGATCGTGCGGGAGGCGCATGAGGAACGAGCCAAAATCCTGGAGGCCGCCCGCGAGCAGGCGCAGTTGCTCATCTCTAACGACGAACTGGTGCGGCAAGCGGAACAGCGAGCGGAGGAGATCCTGGGGCAAGCGCGCATTGATGCGGAGGCGGTGCGGGCGGAGGCGGAGACCTGGGCGCGCGGCGTGGTGGAGCGACTGGAGAACTACGTGGGGCGCATCGCCGCCACCATTGATAAGACTAAGAAGGCGCTGGTATCCCAGACTTCTTCCAGCCCCGGACGCGGGCATGAGGGACGATCGGGCGTGGACATGGATGAGTGAGTGATGAAGCATCGGCCGTGAGGGCTCCGAGTGGATCCAGCGTGGCGAGGGTACTGGCGCAGGCGGAGCTCCTCAAACTGGCCCAAACAGATCCCGACCTTGGCCAAGAAGAAATCCTGCCCGGCCGTCTACGCAGAATGTGGCCGGACCGGGTCCAGCTCCGCATAAGGGCAGGAGAGCAACGGGCGATCAGCCTGATGGCCTCCGGCATCGCGACGCTCAAGGCAACGGGTGCGGCCTGCGACCAGCCGTGGGTGAAAGCTGCCCTCGGTGCCAGGCAACTGGAGGAGACCGGCAGCACCCAGGCGGTGCAAGTGAACCTCGGCCTCGTGACCAAACCGGGGCTCTATTAGGCTGCGCTCACCTTACAGACCAACGACCCCGCAAAGCCCACGGCTTCGGTCGCGCTCTCCGCGGACGTCACGAGCGCAATCACAGTAGACCAGACAGTTTCCTCTTCGGGTCCCTCAAGCCGGGAGAGACTAAGACCCCAACCCTTACACTTGCAGCGAGTATGCCCTTTGTGGTCACCGGTACGGAGGTAGACAGGCCGCATCTTGTAACCGTTAGGATAGCCAAGCGCGACGATGGTTCATATGTAGTCGAGGCCGCCTTGCAACCCCCCAGAACACCGGGGCTGCTGGAGAGAACAATCGAGCTGACACTCGACCTCGTGGAAGCAGGGACCCTATCCTCAATCTACCACGGAAATGTGATTCCGGAGGAGTGAGCAGGCTTGGCGCATGCCCGGGTCGCCCAGGAACGGCCTGCCTAGGAGGCACTTCGAGTCGGAGCGTGCAAACGCAATGGAGGGGCAGGTATGAGGTTCGTAAGTATGACTGTGGTTTAAATCACGATGACGGTGCTCGCGAGGCCTCTGAGACCTGCACAGAAGCTACACCTCTATCCTCCCAGCAAATGGAGTGCATAACTGGGAGGGGCATTGCTTTCCCCGGCACATGCACCGCCAGCACGAACTGCGACGCAGACTGCGAGTACAACCAACTGCACGAGGTGTATGTCCGGTATTCCAACAATCCCCATAAGATATGTGACTGGTGGCCACCCCTTGGGTGGTGCGATAACGACAAGTGGGGGAAGTGCAGCGGGTACGCATATCTTACGAAAGCGGACTGCCAGAATGACCAAAACCGCGAGTACCCGGTCAATGATACCCGGATTTGCTGCAGTCTTGAGTAGGGTGTGGGGTTGCAGGACTTGCAGGCAGGTGTCTGTCCGGTAGCCCGCACATTCGCGCAGGGGGCGGAGGAACAAGGAGCACCTTTGGCTTGAGAGGAGAATGTGAGTGCGGGTGGGTCCGGTGGAGACATAACGAACGCGGACGCACTCTGTGCGAGGGGGCCGATACTGCCATGCACACAATAACGAGGTGGCGTCTGCCAGGTGCGGCAGCGGGGTTGGTGCCGGTACTGACCACGGTGCTGGGCCGCCTTGTATTGTGGGACCGGGATGATGCGACCATCCGAACGTTGACGAGGGGGATCGAGTTTCGCGAGTCACTTATTGAAAGCATGAGAGGGAGCCTGGAATGCGGCCGGCCGAGTGCCGCGGGAGGCTGAGGCTGTGCGCTACTTTGTGTTGATCGGGGCTTGTGCCATGGTGCTGGGTGTGGCCTTATTGGTAGCCCGCCGGACCGCGGGCGAACCCCAATCGTCGCTCCCGGCTGCGGAACGGCCAACGCATGCATGGGTGGCGGATGTCCGCCGCAGCATTGACGAGGCACGGGTCGCCGTGGCAGCGATCGTTGGGGAGAACCGGATCACGGAACTACAGTATGAGGGTCTCTCGATGCTTTCGGCATTGGACCAACAGGCGGAGTTCAGTGTCAAAGATACCCGCGAGCGATTCTGGGTTCGTCTGAGAGACCAGCAAGTAGTGCGGTGGGTACTGGGAGACAGAGTCCTCAATCTTGACCTTGCGCATCCAGTGAGAACAGAGCGCGACCTCATGCGCAGATACTTTCCCCACGTCGTTGCTGAGCGTGCCTTCCTTGCGCATTGTCAAGCACAGGCAGACTCGCGAGGGGCCGTGTACTACGAGCGGCTGTCCGAACATGCTTTCTGCCCGAAGAACTTCTGCGCCTTCCAGTGGGCGGGCGCCCCGCAACGGCTCGTCCAGGTGAGGGCAAACTGGGAACCACTACGACGGGACGCGAGGCCGCGGCTGACATACCAGGACGCCCGCCAACAAGCCGCCGACTTCGCGCTGCGCTGGCCGGACGTCAAAAGCGCCTCCGTGTTGGAGCCAGACGCCAATATGGTTGAGCGAGGCCAGCTAGCCGAAGTACGCTACGACTAGGCAGGCGTTGTGAGGGCGTTGTACCAGGTGGAGGTGCGTCTGGAGTATACAGGCAGAGAATCAGGTCCACAATCGGTGGATGGCGATGCCGGCAGGTACCCCACCGAGGTGCCCATGTATGTGGACGCGGAGACAGGTGCCTGTTTCGGGTACACGCTGCGATACACATGGCCGCAGGCGGGTCCCGATGACCGCATCGACCTCGCAGTCTCAGTGGCAGGTGTGCCTCGGGGGGTGGAGTGTCTCTATCAACCGCGCGTGATCGACGCGGAAGCGTATCTGTGTGCACGGTACCTCGACAGCCTCATCTGGAGTGGAAAGTATGAAACCGGACCGGATGGAAGGTTCACAGTGACATTGGAGGGCCGCACGTGGAGTGGGTGTGTGGGGAGGAACACCCTTTCGCGCGACCACGATGAAGTTCCTTTCCGCCACCATCCGATTCTGGTGGAGGAAGAAGTGTTCCTGCCGGTGGGAATGGTCGAGCGCCTGACCGGGTGGCGCGGCCGGTTCCTGGGACGCCCCATGCCGGGAAGCACTTTCCTGATGTCCCCCCCAGGGTAAGCCGCTGGGGAATAGCAGGGCTCCTGGTCTGGGCGCATAGGAGGCGATCGGGTTGCAGACGCTCGAGGAGGGGGACTGACAGACTGGCCAGCGCCAGCCGGCTCCGCTATTACCGATGAGGAACTAGCGAGCCGCCACAAGAGGAAGGCGAACGCTGCCGGCAGGTGTGGGCCCAGCAGGCCCAAGGCTGGACCGACCAGGGAGCCCTCCTGCCCCCCGACCAGCGCCCCTGGCTCACCCGGCTAACCTACTGCCCTCCC
>CALFVE010000265.1 GCA_937928475.1 uncultured bacterium
GGAGGACGGTGGGGCAGCGGCGCAGATGGCAATTGACAACCTGCGCGAGTTGTGGGCGCGGCTGGATTGCATTGACGAAGCCGCTCTGGCCGCCGCGCAGGAGACCGGCGGCGCTCTGGAGACGCAGCGGGTCATCCGCCCGCTGTGGTTTGGGTAAGGGAAGTCGGAAGTCGAAGGTCGGAAGTCGAAAGCAGGAGGCGGGGAAGCGCGGATCTTCTCTTAGAGTGGCTCCATTCTTTCCGCCGCCTGCGGGGGAGAGTGCCGCCGTCCGCGGCGGCCAGAGGGGGGAAGCCCTACGCCGCCCAAGTCTTGTCCGCGCTCCCAGAAAGGACCTTTCACCATGACTCACTCCGGCAAGTGGCACGGTAAGCGCTGTTACTTTGGGCTTCACTATGACCTGCACGCCGGCGCGCAGGACACCCGGCTGGGGCTGCATTGCTCGCCGCGGGAACTCGTCCCGGCTTTGCGCCTGATGGGCCCGCAGTGGGTGCAGACCGACTGCAAGGGCCATCCTGGCATGACCAGTTGGTTCAGCCGGGTGGAGAACGCCACCGTCAGCCCGGGCGTGAAAAAGGACGCGCTCTTGGGCTGGCGCCGAGCCACCCGGGAACTGGGCCTACCCCTGCACTGCCACTACTCGGGCCTCTGGGACGCGGCCGCGGCCGAGAAGCGCCCGGAATGGGCCGTCGTTCCCAATCCCGCCCAACCGCCGGCGGAAGACGCCTGGTCGCCGGCGCGCCAGAAGATGTGCCCGCGCGGTGGATACCTGGAGGGCCTACTCATCCCCCAGATGCTGGAACTGATTGACCGCTACGAAGTGGACGGCTTCTGGGTAGACGGCGAGATCTGGGCGGTCGAGTTCTGCTATTGCGAGCGCTGCCGCGCTGCCTTTACCGAGGAGACCGGTCTCGCCGAACCGCCCACCGACCTGTCCGACCCCCACTGGGTGCAGTGGCAGGAGTTCCAGCGCCGCAGTTTCTACGATTACGTAGCCCGCTACGTGGCGGCGGTGCACGCTCACAAGCCCGGGGTTTTGGTCACCTCCAACTGGATGAACACCTTCAAGGATCCTGGCGAACCCCGCGTGGAGACCGACTGGATCAGCGGCGACACGCTGCTGGGGCTGGACCCTATTCGCTGCGAGGCGCGCTTCATCTCCACGCGCGGGCGTCCCTGGGACCTGATGACCTGGAACTTCTACCGTGTCGCCGGGCCGGGCGACCGCGCTCACCCTCATTGCCCCAAGTCCGTGAACATGCTCAAGCAGGAGGCCGCCACCATCCTCGCGCTCGGGGGCAACTTCCAGATTTACGAGAATCCGCCAAACTTGCGCGACGGGCGGCTGATAGACTGGCGAATGAAGCGCATGGGCGAGGTCGGCCGGTGGGTCAAGGCCCGCCGCTCCTTCTGCCAAGGCTCACAGATGTATCCTCAGGCGGCGGTTCTGCACTCGGAGCACCACTTCCGCTCGCAGCCATGCCGCGACCTCTATTTCTCCACCGACGTGGCGCCGGTGGAAGGCGCGGTCTTTGCCCTCCTGGAGAACCACCTGAGCGTGGATATCCTGGACGAGTGGGCCTTGCTGCCCCGCTTGTCCGACTTCCCGCTGGTGGTAGTGCCGGAGCAGGACGGCATGTCGGAGGAAGCGGTCCAGGCTATGGCGACCTATGTGCGGAGCGGCGGACGCTTGCTGGTAACGGGAGCGGAGATGTATGACCGTCTGGGCAAAGATTTGCTCGGCGCCCGGAGCGTGAAGCAGGAGGAGGCCACCCATTTCGTGCCTGCCGAGGAGGGGCGCGTGGCTCTGTACAGCCGGAGTTGGCGGCTGCTCAAGCCGACTACCGGCCGGGCGCTGGGGCAACTCAGCCGCACGCCGCTGCTCGACCAGGAACTGCTGCCCTATCCGGCGGCGGTGCTCAATCGGGTCGGCTCGGGCGCCGTTGTGTATGTGCCCTGCGACCTCTTCCGTTTCTTCCGGGAAAACCGCCACGTCGGGATTCGCAGCCTGGTGGGCGCTCTGGTGAAAGCGCTGAAGCCCGCCTTGGACCTGGAGGTGCAGGGCCCGAGCGCCGTGGACGTGGTTCTGCGTCGGCAGGGAGGTCGAGTGCTGGTCCACCTGATCAACCGCACTTCAGGCTTGCCTACAGAGCCGCCCGCCCGGGCGGTGGACGAGATTCCCGAGGTCGGGCCGATTTCTCTGCGCCTGCGGCTTCCCGCTCCGCCGAGCAAGGTACGGCTGCTCGGAGAGAAGGGCGATTTGGATTGGGGCTGGAGCGAGGGGGCGCTGTGGGCGCAGGTGCCCCGGCTGCATATTCACGCCGCGGTGGCGGTCGGCTAGGCCGGGCGAGTGGGGAGGCGGTCGCTGTCGTTCGGATTCGACGGCCAAACCTTGACAGAAAATCTGCCGTCCGCTATTGTGTCTGCGGATTAGTTGCGCACCCCTTTGGGGACCGGTGTTCGTGGCCCAGGCCAGAGCATCCCACGGCCCGAGTAGGAGGTGGCTGACTATGCCCCGCTGTCGGTTCCTCGTTGTGCTTGCTCTCGTTGCTTTGCTTTTCGGGTCTGCGTGTCTTGGCTACGACATTCGCACTGAGGTTCCCCCCATCACACCGGACCGCTGGCTCTACCCACCCCTCGATCTGCCCACGCCGGCGCCTGTCACCCGCGACGACTATCTCAATTTCATTAACCGCAACCTGGCCGGCCAGTTCGCGTACTACCGGGCCCACATGGGCGAGCCCGACGTTGGCTACCAGAACGGGGCCGCCCGTCGCGAGGCCTTCCTCTATCGCATCACCGGCCAGGAGACCTATGCCCAGAATGCCATGGGGTTCATCCGTGGGCACTACGCCTGGCTGACCGTGGGCGCGGGAGCCGACCGACAGGTCGGCTTCGAGGTCATCTGCCCGGCCCTGGAGACCTATCTGTGGATCAAGAACAGCCCCAGCCTCACCCCGGCGGACCACGCCTTCATCCACTCCTGGTTCAACCTGATGGAAGACCGCAACGCCGGCTACGAGGTCGGCGCCATGAACCGCTCCATGGGCTGGGCC
>CALFVE010000266.1 GCA_937928475.1 uncultured bacterium
CAGGCAGAGCAGCAGCCAGGGCAGCCAGGCGCCGGTCTGGAGCACCGTGATGAACACGACTTTGCTGACGAAGTACCCAGAGAAGCCAAAAGCCAGCCCGGAGAACGATGCGGCCAGCCAACCCAGCCCCAGCCACCGCCCCAGCAGGGCACAGCCTAGCGCCGCCAGCACGCACTGGGCAAACACCACCCAGGAGTAGGCGTGATAGTAAGCGACACCCAGATACGCGATGGCGCTTAGAGGGTAGAAGACAGCGGCTTGCCCCTCGGCCTGCACCGGGAAGCCGCAGGCGATCTCCGGCGCCCAGAAGGGAAGCCGCCCGGCCTGCACCGCCTCCTGGGCCAACTTGCGCAGCGGCATGTAGGCAAGGCTGACGTCATGCCAGAAGAAAACGCGGCCCCCTAGGAGCGCCTCCCGAAAGAGCAGTACTCCGAAGGCGGGAAAGATTAGAAGCAGTAGCGCTCCCCACCTGCGCATGCCCTATCGTACTCTCCGTTCGCCAGGCTGCTGAGTGGCCACCATCGTGGCGGTCGTGTTCCCCACTGGCGCAGCCAACTCCTCTCAAGATGCGCAAAGGGAAAGGTCGGACGGTGTAGAATAGCACCTTGCGCCGCCTTCCCCCAGCGCGTGCGGTGCCGAAGAGCAGGCGGGGGGTAAGGCGAGCGCATTCCAACACCCCCAAGAGTGCGAGGGCTTCACCATGCGCTACGAAATGATGCGACCGGGTCAGATCCGCGAGGCGATTGCCCGCGGCCTACCCCTGCTGATCCCGGTCGGGGTCATCGAATACCACGGGCCTCAGAATCCGGTGGGTACCGACGCCTTGATCGCTCAGGGCATCGTCCACCGAGTAGAGCAGGAGGTCGAGTGTGTGGTGGCTCCCACCATCTTCTATGGCTACACCGGCCAATGGGCGGCCGGAATCGAGCAGGGCGAGATCCACATAGACGGCGAGGCGCTATACGGGTTCGTCAAACCCCTCCTCAAGGCTTTCTATGATCAGGGGTGGAAGCGAATCTACGTGGTCTGCCACCATCAGGGAGAGACCGGCGTCACCATGCTCTCCTACCAGCGGGCGGCGACGGAAGCCGCCATGGAGTACGGCCTGGCTCACGGCGGGACCGGCTGGAGCGCGGATCCCGATCTGCGCAGCGCCGTATTTGAGAGGGTGCGGGTGGTGGGTGACGCGGCCTTTGCTCCCCGCGGCTATGGCGGCCACGGCGGTCGCGACGAAACCGCGGCCATGATGTACCTGTACCCGGAGACCGTGGACCTGACCCAACTAGATAAGTGCCGCCCGGTATGGGCGCAGGACGCCCACCAGGCAACCGCCGAACTGGGTCGGGAGATCGGCGAGCTGATTGTGGCCGGCTGGGTGGCGGAACTGCGCAGGTTGGCGCAGGAATAGGGTATGGGAGAAAGCATCCGGCTGGAATCTGCCGGGGCAGTCGTGGTTGCGGGGCACAGCGCGAGGCTGCGCGTAGCGGTGCTGCACCGGCGCAGCCCCGACGAATGGCGGCTTCCCAAGGGGAAACTTCGCCCCGGCGAGGGTCCGCGGGAAGCCGCTGAGCGGGAGGTCAAGGAGGAGACCGGCCTGCGCGTCACAGTGGGCCCGGCCCTGGGGCGGACCGAGTACGAGTATGAAGAGCAGGGCCACCGCCGCATCGCCAAGCAGGTCTGGTTCTACCTCGCCTGGCTGCCGAACCTAGAGGCTCTCCGGCCGGAGAGGACGACCTTCAGCGAGGCCCTGTGGGCGCGTCCCGAGCAAGCCCTTTCGCTGCTTACCTGGGAAAACGAACGGCAGATGGTCCAACGGGCTCTCAGCCTGCTGGCCCGGCTTGCTAGTGAGACATAGCGCGAGGGCCGGAGCGCGAGACTCCGGCCCTCGGCAGACTTGGTCACCCCCGCGCGGTTACTTGGCGTCGGCCCGACGGAGGCGAACCACGTAGGCGAATTCCGGAACTCGCCGGTCAATTACATATTCCACCGGCTCCGCGGTCGCCAGGTAGCAGGTGCGCTCCGCCAGCAGCAGGGGAGACCCCACCCGCACTCCCAGTTGCCGCGCATCGTGCTGGTTCGCAGTCGTGGCCGTGATCACTTGCCGCCCGGCCACCAGTCGCACCCCGAACTCTTCCTCCAGAATTCGCTGCAAGGCGTCGTCCGGTCCCAGCCCCCGCCGCACTAGCCCGCCCACCTTGGCGGAGGGTAGATAGGTATTCTGCAGGGAAAGCGGCTTGCCGTCGGCCAGGCGGACCCGCTCGATGTGCACCAGTTTCGCCTCCGGACCCAGCTCCAACTCCTGCGCGGCTCGCGGGACCTCCCGGGCCTCGATCTCCTCAATCAGCAGCACGATCGAACTCGGCCGGTGCCCGGCCATGGCCGTCTCCGAGGTAAAGCAGGGGATGCGGTTGGTGTCAATAAGTTCCTCGGAGAGGGGCGTCGCGTCCATCACGAAGGTGCCTCGGCCTTGGCGCGTTGAGACGATCCCGCGCTCTTCCAGTTCCCGCAAGGCTTGCTTCACCGGCGCTAGACTCACCTGGAAGTGCTCCGCCAGTTCTTGTTGCGTGGGCAGGCGGTCGCCCGCGCGCAGCCGACCCAAGCGGATTTCTGACTCCAGGATGTGCATTATCTGGGCGTAGAGCGGCTCGGCGTCATGGATCATCAGGCGCGGTAGCGAGATTTCCGGCATGGTGGTTCCTCCAAACCTTTGTGCTTAGTGTGTTCAGTATATCGCCTGGCCGCGCCACCGTCAACCGCAAGTGGGGAACAAGTCTGGTCGCGGTTACGCCCCGACAGAGTTGAACCAGCGGCTGCTGGCCGGCGTGGCGAGCAAGCACCGTCCTGGTCCCGCTGCGACTGCCTCCCTCTCCACGGCGCGGTCCGGTGCCCGGATGGTTGAGGCTTCGTTACCGACTGTTGATTCCTTCCCCTTCAGAGCCTCCTCGTCTCCGCCGATGTTCATCGGTGACCGCTGGCCGTGAGGCTAGAACGCTCGATGCAAAGGAGGAGACATGATGCTGGAGTGCCTCAAGCGGATGTGGCGTGACGAAGAGGGTCTGACCACGGTGGAGTACGCGTTGCTCCTGGTTCTGGTGGTCGTAGTAGCCATCACCGCCTGGCAGACCCTGGGCAGCACGGTGAAAGACAAGGTCAACACCGTCGCCAACACCGTGGCCGGTTAGGGGGCCTTCGTCGCGCCGGCGGTTGCTGTTGGGTCAGGCGAAGCCTGGCTCGGCCGGCGGGCCGGGGGACCCCCCGCTCCCGGTCCGCCGGCACCACCCTTTGTGAAGTAGGGAGAGGCATGCACGTTCTGAGCCCCGACTGGGAAGCGGTCCGCAACCTGTGGGTGGTCTTTGTGGTCAGTGCGGCCTCGATCACGGATCTGCGCTGGGGCAAGGTGTTCAATGTTCTCACCATACCGGCCCTGCTCGCTGGCCTGGTCATCAACCTGGTCGCGGCAGGTCTCCCCGGGCTCTGGCTCAGTCTGCAGGGGATCGCGGTGGGGTTCGCCCTGCTGCTTGCCAGCCTGCTCTTGGGACAGTACATGGGCGGTGGGGACATCAAGTTGGTGATGGCCCTGGGAGCCATCAAGGGGCCGGCCTTCGTTGGCTTGACACTAGTCATTGGCATCCTGCTGGGCGGAGCCCAGGCGATAGCCCTGGCGGTGGTGCGAGGGAGGTTTCTGGCCAGCCTGAAACGGCTGGGGCAATCGCTCTATCGCCGCTTCGTCCTGGCTCTGCCTGAGGAGTCCGCGCCGGCGGGCGTCGTCAGGCTCCCCTATGCGCTAGCCATCGCCGGAGGAGCGCTGCTGGCCTTATGCCGGTATTGAGCAAGTTAGGGAGCCGAAAATGGATCGCACGTGGTGGCACAAGCGAGCGCGTCGGGGCAAGCAGGGCACGGTGACAGTGGAACTGGCCCTCACCCTCCCTCTGCTGCTGCTGCTCTTGTTCGCCATCGCGGAGGTGGGGTTTGTCATCCTGGACTCCCTGGCCCTGGGCGAGGCGGCCCGCGAGACGGCGCGCGGCGCCGCGCTCGGCAAGAGCACTGCCGAACTCCGCTCGCTGGCCAACGCGGCTCTGCCGGAGTCCATGCGCTTGACCGACGAACAGATTGCGCTGGAAAAGCGCAGTCAGTCGGGGGGAGTCTGGGGGTCCTGGACAGCGCTCGGCGATACGACGGCCGGGGGGATAACCCGCAATGACGCCGCCACCGGCGATCAGGTGCGCGTCCGCTTGACCTACGGACACCCCACCCTGACCGGCTGGGTCTTCAGCCGCCTGGATCCGGACGGGACCGTCACGCTGACCGCCAGTACCGTCATGCTCAGGGAGTAACCGCGCTCCTCGACCCGCTTGCCCGAGGGCGAGGGTGGGCGGCGACGTAACCTGTGCCGCTCTCTGCCTCGCGTCGTCGCGGCGGGGCCGAGAAGGAGAGGTGTCGCTTGGTCCGAGTAGTGATGTCAGAACCCCGACGGGGGGAGGTCTCCGACCTCCACCGGCACCTGCCGCGCCACAACCGCGTGCAGGTGGTGGGCTACGCCTACGACGGCGTGGAAGCGGTGCAGATGGCGCTGTCGCTGCGTCCGCAGGTGCTGCTGGTCGAGGAAAGCCTGGCCGGCCTTAGCGGTCACGAGGTATGCCGCTTGGTCAGCCGGACCGTCCCCGAGGTGGCCTGCGCCCTGGTCAGCGAGCGAACGGATGCTGCCGCCTTGCGCGCTGCCATGACCAGCGGGGCTCGGGCCGTGCTCTCCGCCAACGACGACATCCGGCAGACCGTGAACATCCTACAACAGTTGGCCGCGTTGGCCTCGGGAGCCAGCAGCGCCGAATCGCAGCGCCTGACCGACCTCACCCGCATGCCTGTGACCTTGGCAGTAGTTGCCGGCAAGGAGGGCCTGGGAGCCACCACTTTGTGCTGCGTTTTGGCGGCGGGCCTGGCCCGCGAGCGCCTGGGCGAGACAGTTCTGGTGGACTGGCATCTGCAGATGAGCGAGGCGCCCAGCGTGCTGGGATTGCGCCCCAAGCACGGCCTGGCCGACATCGCAGTCTACGGCGAGCAGATGGACGCGGAGGCGGTGAATGCCTGTCTGCTCCAGCACGATTCGGGGCTGTACGTCTTGCCGGGTATGGTTTCGCCCGAGCGGACCTGGCTGGACCGGCTCGCCCGGGGTAGCGCCGCGCAGCTCCTGGGCATCCTGCGGCGGCGCTTTCGCTTTCTCGTGTGTGACTTGCCCACGGTGTTGGGACCCGGGGAACTGTACGCCTGCCGGCACGCGCAAGAGGTGCTGCTTGTAGGGGGCCTGAGCGATGCCAGCGCCGTGCGCAGCACCGCCACGCTCGCGGACCTGCTGCGTGGGCACGGAGTCTCCGGCGAACAGATGCGGCTCCTGGTCAGCCGGGTGGGACGGGGCAATCCCTTCAGCGTAGAAGAACTGGCCACCTTGTCCCACTTGCCGGTGGCCGCCCAGATACCCGAGGATCCCGGTCTACCCAAGGCGGCCCAAGCGGGCGAAGCAGCCGCAGGCGGCGCCCGAGCGGGACCAGCAATGAGCGCCGCGCAAGCCCTGGTTGCTGACTTGCTGGCCCGTCATGCCGCCTCGCGACCCGCGCCGACGGCTGCCGCCTCGGGTGGCGCAGAATCCGGTGCAGCCCGAGAGGGCAGGTGATCTTGATGGTAGCCGCCGACAATTTAGCTTGGGGGGAGGAGGAACACAACGGCTTCCCCGTTTCCAGTACGGAACTGCTGCGGAGTCTGCGGGCGGAAGTGCACACGGCTCTCATCGAGGCCGAGGACCTCCGTGAATTGCAGGCTCTCTCCGAAATTGAACTCTACGAGCGCATCCGCACCACCACCCG
>CALFVE010000267.1 GCA_937928475.1 uncultured bacterium
GCCGTCGCCGTCCACATCCCCCCAGCCTGCTGTGGTGATCCGTTCCCCAGAGGCGACGGGGAGGAAGTTCTTGTTCTTGAAGCCATACAGCGGGTCGGGCTTCTCCGGGGGGATCATCCCCCAGCCGGTGGCTGCGCCCGCGCCGATTCCCGCCGCCAGGAAATTGTCCGGATCACCCCCACCGTGCCCGCCGAGGATGTGAGTGGGCCTGAGCGCCTCCAGTTTGCGCAGACTGGCGAGCGTCTCGGCGGCGCTGAAATCAAGGGACCCCGAGTAGCCCGGCGCGCCGCCCGGCATGATCAGGTCCCCCAGCGCGCAGTAGCGCTGGCCCTCCAGGTCGAAGACGTAGGACATGGAGCCGTAGGTGTGTCCGGGGGTGCGCACACAGGTGACCTTCAGTCCCGCTAGGTCCAGGGGGGTATCCTCGCTTACTTGAATGTCAACGACCTGCGGAGGGTGGAAGCCGTAGTCACTTGCCTGTGGGCGATAGCGGAGCATGTAGGCCGTCTCAGGACTGCCTACCACCTGCGCCCCGGTCATCACGCGCCACAGATAGGCGCCAGGGGCATGGTCGCCATGCTCGTGAGTGAGCAGGACGTACTTGACCTGCATGGGGTCCAGACCCGCGGCCCGCATCCCGGCCATGTTGGCCTCGATCGAGACGCCGGCATTAGGGTCAATCAGCAGCAAACCTTCGGGCGCCTGGACGTAATACTGACCCCCCATGTCACTCTCGGTGAAGCCGCCGGATTTGCTCCAGACGCCTGGTGCGACAACTCCTGCTCTCTGCTGAGCCAGCCAGGGCTTGTCTCCCGCCGGGGCCGCCTTGTTCAGGTCGGTGCGCCAGAGTTCCTTGCCCTGAGCATCCAGCATCCGCACTATCCCGTCGCCGCCGGCGACGAGGACCCGCTTGCCGTCTTCCGACACCCGCACCAGCGCCGCGTCGCCTACCTCCAGACCCTCCTCAAGGCCGGGCACGGGCCGCAGGCCACGATCCAGGAAATACACGCGCCGGTCCCAGCAGGCAACGACCGTCAGATCGCGGCTGACCGCCACGGAGGCGATGGTATCGGGAAACGAGACGGTGCGAGTTTGCCCGCTATCCACGGAGAGAGCGTAGAGCGTGCGAACCCCTTCGTCCACGGGCAAAAAGCCGCGTCCCGCCAGCCCTCGGCAGGCCCAACTGCGGGGGAAAGCCAGCAGCAGATCACTGCCCGGCAGGAAAGCCAGGTCGCACCAGAATGGCTCCCGGAAAGTCTCCGGTCCGAAGCGGCGGAGGGTATTGCCCGCGCTGTCGTAGACCTGGACTGTCGGTCGGGAGGGCACGAAGTGCAGGCTGTCGTCACCGCGCGCTGCGAAGACGCGGTCCCAGCCCTGGTAGTCGGCGGAGGCCAAACGGGTGCCGGCCGCGTCAATGGCCACGGCCAGGGGGCAGTAGAGCTTAACGTCTTCGTACGGAGGGGCGGGCGGACCGAGCAGAGCACGCTCCAGGGCCGGCGCAGGCTCCGCGTCGGTGGTAGGAGGGCGGCTCCACAGAGGCTCAGGTGCACCCATCTCCAGCAACAAGAGATCGCGGGACCTGTCGGTTACGGGTACGACCTGGCGTGTCTCGGCCAGGTAACGGGGCAGCAGGGGCACGTTCAGGGCGCGACCCACGACGGCACGACCGGCGGCGTTCGCGGCCCAGGCGGTGACCGGGTACACGCCGGCTGCCCCGACGGGCGAGGCCAGGCGCTTGTCTTCCTGCCCGGGCGTCAGCCAGACCACGCCGCCCGCGCCCTCGCTGCACAGGCCCAGACGGTCAACACCGACCGGCTGAGTAAGACGAGTGAGGTGGTTGGAGTGATCTCCGTAGGCGAAGGACAACAGCCGGCCGGAAACCTCCTCGGGGACCGCGGCTTCCTTCCCGCCGGCCCATACGTGCAGCCGCGGCGGGTCCCCCGGCCTGGCCTGAGGGAGACCGGTTAGGGCGCCCCACCAAGCGCCGCCGGGTCCCACCACCACCTCAATCACCCACCGCATGGGCACCGCTTTGTAGTCGGCAATTCGGCCCTGCTCATCCAACAGGAAGGCGTTGGGGTCCCCGTAGGGCGCGGTCGTGCCCAGGGCAACGAAGCGGTCGTCGGGAGTCATGGCGGCACAGGCAATTCCCTGCCAGGGGATGGCCAGCGGCCCGCGCCGGTCCCAGGCGGGCGCCCGGCTCTGAGCGAGAGGCCGACCGACCTGGAGGTCGTCGGCCCCCGCCAGGGTTACGCTCACTAAGAAGCAGCCGAGGGCGAACCAGGAGAGGTGCGACATAGCCGGCTCCCTTCCGTCTAGACTCCCCGCTCCAAATGGTAGTGCAGCATTCCCCCGTCTAGTGACGGTCCGTTAATCCTCACGATTCGCCGACTGGCCCCGGTGGCACCTGCCTCTCAGAGCGTGTTTATGAGGCCGGACGCAGACCAGCGTCGGAGCACAAACGGCAGTATCTCCGCCGCACCCTCCGCTCCCCAGGACCTGGAACGGCATGTTCGCTGCGCCCCACCTGCGGCAATCCCTGGAGCTTGCCCAGGACCTGCCAGCGTACCTCGCCTGGCCCCGAGTAGCACTGTCCCTGCGACGCTGCTCCCAATCCTGGCTGACCGTCCTCGGCGGGCTGTTCGGTTTGACAATAAACACGCC
>CALFVE010000268.1 GCA_937928475.1 uncultured bacterium
CCGGTCGGTCCGGCTCTGGGGCAACACGGGGTCAATATCATGGAGTTCTGCAAGGCCTTCAACGAGCGGACTGCCAACCAGGTCGGGGACATCATCCCAGTGGAGATGACCGTGTACGCGGACCGCAGTTTCACCTTCGTGTGCAAGACGCCTCCCGCGGCCAGCCTGCTCAAGCGCGCGGCAGGCATCGAGAAGGGCTCGGCGACCCCGCACCTGACCAAGGTGGCTGAGGTCAGTCGGGAGACCATCCGCTCCATCGCGGAACGGAAACTCGAAGACCTCAACGCTCGCGATGTGGAGGCCGCGATGAAGATTATTGAGGGCACGGCGCGCAGCATGGGCATCAAAGTCGTGGACTAGAACCGCGCGAGGGTGAATTCGCATGGCAAAACGCAGTAAGCGCTACCTGGAACTGGCCAAGAAGGTTGACCGGCTCGCGCGCTATCCCCTGGCCGAGGCCGTGTCCCTGGCCAAGCAGACCGCTTCGGCCAAGTTCGACGAAACCGTGGAGGTGGCGGTCAAACTCAACGTCAACCCCTCCAAGGGCGAGGAGAACGTGCGCGGCACGATCGTGCTGCCGCACGGAACGGGCAAGGTGCCCCGGGTGGCAGTCTTCGCCGAGGGAGAGGCGGCCCGCGCCGCTTTGGAGGCGGGCGCCGACCGAGTGGGCGCCGAGGACCTGGTGGAGGCTATCCAGCAGGGCTGGAACGACTTCGATGTGCTGGTGGCTCAGCCGCAGATGATGCGCATCGTGGGCGTCTTGGGCAAGATGCTGGGGCCGCGCATGCCCTCGCGAAAGGCGGGCAACGTGGTGCCGGACCCCGCGCAGGCCGTGGCCCAACTCAAGGCCGGGCGCGTGGAGTATCGGGTAGACCGCAGCGGGGTAATTCACTGTCCCATTGGCAAGGTCTCCTTCACCGAGGAGCAACTCCTGGAAAACCTGATCGCCCTGCTTCAGGCCATCTACCAAGCGCGGCCCAGCAGCGTGTCGGGGCGCTACATCCTGAGCGTGGCCCTCTCCACGAGCATGGGGCCAGGGATTCGCGTGGACCTGGAGGATGTGCGGCAGAAGGCGGCGTAAGGAGCGGGCGCACTTGCCGTACGTCCCGACAGGGGCTAGAATGGCCTTACTGACCTGGGTGGGGACAATCGCAAGCGTGCTGGGGTTGATGGCTGCCATCGCCGCCGGGCTCAAGGCTCGCAGCGCGAGCCGCGCGGCCGAGGAAGCCGTCAAGCAACTGAAGCACTTGCAGGCTCCCTGGACTGCTCGCGGGCTCGGTGTGTATCTCGGGATCTTACGAGAAGCGGTCGCCCGGCGGGAATGGGGGTCCGCCGAGGCGCTGGCCGCCAGCGGCCTAGCAATGGCACTAGAGCTGCGCACCTACCTGGCAGATCGGTTGGCGGAGCCGGAGGCCCAAACCTTCAGTGATATCTGCTTTCAGTTGCGCTTGATCGTCCAGACCGTGAAGCGGTTGGCTTCCGTGGCGGAGGCAACGCCAGAGCCGCTGGACGTGGCCATCGTGGAGACAAGCCTTGCACGGGCCGAGGACCTGGTTGCCGAAATCACGGGCACACTGCGACGCCGAGGTGAGGCGTCGGATCGAGGTGGCGTCCGTCATGACTGACGAAGAACGCATACTGGATCTGCTCTTGGCGAAGACCCGCGAGGGGCGAGTAACTTGGTCCTACCGCCCGCTACCCAGTATTCCCGGCGTGGGGCCGTTGCCCGGGCTTGTTTGGGAGGAGGTGTACGCGGCCAGGATCAAGACGGACACGGGGGAGTTGTTGGCGATTCTCCGCGTACCTGGCGCAGACCCGAGATGGGCTTTACTGCGGGTCGCCCGGAGCCTGTCGGTTCGCAACCTCACAGACGGAACGGAGGTGCTGGTGGAGGCCGACCGTAGAACCCAGTCGAGGTTCGACGCTCTTCTGGAGATGGTTCGCAGTGCTAGGCCCTCCTGGAGCATTATCAAGGAGCTCGAGAAGGTCTGAGCAGCGGGAACAATTAAGCGGTTGCTGACCCCAGACAGCCGGTGCGCCTTGGGCGCATAATGGACCGAGCGGTCCGCCTGCCGAGGTCGGGATGAAGTCTCCTGCGGCGCGCTTGTGAGAGCGAGCAGAGGCCGTTGCACGAGAGCCCCGATTTCGGCGGCTCTCGTTTCGTTTTTTCTGCTTGCACGCGATCGTGGACAGGCAGAAGCGCCCGTCCGGGCAGTGCAGCCCGGGAGCCTCGCCTTCCAGCAGGCGAGACGGGTGCGGTACGGACGCAGGCAAGGAGGCCTGCGCTGCGGCCGCAGGCAAGGATGCCTGCGCTACTGAGGCAGGCGAGAGGCCTGCGCGACGGAGGAGGTGAACGGATGCCGACAGCAGAGAAGGAAAGGCTAGTGGCCGAGGTGGAGCAGCAGGCGCGCGAGGCCGCGGGTTTCTACTTGCTCAGTTTCAGCGGCCTGAGCGTGTCGGAGATGAACGCCCTGCGCGGGGAGGCGCTCAAGGCGGGAGCCAGACTGCAGGTGGTCAAGAATCGCCTGCTGCGCCTAGCCCTGGGCGAGGAACTCAGCCGCGCCCTGGAGGCCCAACTGACGGGCCCCACTATGATTGCCTACTGCGCCACCGACCCTATCGGCCCGGCCCAGGCGCTGGCCAAGTTTGCGAGCGAACACCCGGGGCTGGCCCTCAAGGCTGGCTACGTAGAGGGCAAAGTGCTGAGCGCCGCAGAGGCCGCCCAGGTGGCGGCCCTGCCCCCCAAGCCGATGATTCTGGCCGAGGCGCTGGGCGCAGTTTCCGCGCCACTCCAGGGGCTGGTGGGGGTGGTCAGCGCCGCCCTGGCAGAGCTGGTGTACGTGATGGAGGCGGCCATCGAAAAGCGGCAGGGCGCACCCGCCGCGTAGAACACAGGGAACCGCGCCCCGCTAGAACTTGTCAGACCTAGACCAATAGGAGGCAAAGCAAATGACCGTTGCGGAAATCGTCAACGAGATCAATCAGCTGTCCGTGCTGCAACTCGTGGAACTCAAGGACGCCCTGAAGGAGGCCTGGGGAGTGGAGGCAGCCATGCCCATGGCCATGGGGGCCATGATGGCGGCGCCCGGGGCGGCGCCGGCGGCCGCGGCCGAGGAGGAAAAAGACTCCTTCACTGTGAAGATTACGGAGGTCGGGCCCAACAAGATCCAGGTCATCAAGGTCGTGCGCGAGATCACCAACCTGGGGCTCAAGGAAGCCAAGGAATTGGTGGAGAGCGCCCCCAATGCGGTGGTGGCCGAGGAGATTAGCAAGGACGAGGCGGAGGCCATGAAGGCCAAGTTGGCCGAGACGGGTGCCACCGTTGAACTGGTCTAAGTGCTCGACCTTCCGGGGCGGGGAAACGCCTACTGGTCGGCGCCACCACCAGGCGGAGCGGGTCAGCCTGCTGGCGCGGCCTCACTCTGGCATGCCTCTCAGAGGCGCCGCTAGGTGGAGGTCGCCCCTGTGGTGGCGCGGGGAGCCGGCAATTCCCGGCGGGACCAGCGGACGGGAAGGAAGATGCGCGTGGATGGCGAAGTAGTGCTTAGCGCCCGGAGCTCTTGAGGGGCAAGCCATGGCCGAGGAACGCGACCGACACCAAGTCATTTGGGACTACCTGCATCGGCTGACCAGCCTGCAGTCGGTGCCGGCGTTCAGCCGCGAGTTCTACGGCCTCATCGCGAAATGGGCCGTGCACACCGACGATGCAGCCTCTATCGCACTGGCGGTCCGCTTGTTCGAGGTGGAGACGCGGTTCTACCGACAAGTCGAGGCCCAAGGGCCGGAGCAGGCAGTGCCGGCTAGCGCCATGGAGAAGCGGCGTATCGCGCTGCAGGTCTTGTACGAGCGCGCCCAGGCGCGCGGGCAGCGGGTGGACCCGAATGCCGAACTGGTGCGCCGTCTCATCATGGCCGAATGCGCTTACTACCTGGAGCGCCACGAAGAGGTCGTGGCCCATTTGGAGTACACTCTCAGCCACGGGGGGACCGATCCCCTCCTGCACTTTGCGCTGGGTCATGCCCGCTTCCTGCTCGCCCTCCACAGTTTCGTTCGCCTTGAACTCCCTGGTGCCGAACTGGTGGTGGCGGATCGAGCAGCGCTGCAGTCGCTGTGCCTGGCGGCAGTCACCGCCTTTGAGGGCGCGTTGACCGGAGGTCCCCGAGACGCGGAGGTGCTGTGGTGGATCGGGCGCGTGCTAATGACTGCGGGGTTGGCCGAGGCGGCCGACGATGTGCTGGCGCACGTGGAGGCCCACGAACCCGAAGAGACGACCGAGGGGCGGGAGCGGGAACTGACCGGCCGGGATGCGGCGCTCCGGCGGCTGGGTCCGATCAACCAAGAGGAGCTGGCTGAATTTATCGCCGCGGTGCGCCGGCCACAGCCCCTGTACAGCCTGCTCTAAGCGCGCGACGGCCAGCCACCAGTGGACTGATGACCAGAGGGCAAACCGTCCCTCAGAACTCCTTTGACTTCGCGGGCCGTTCTGCTATAATGCCGCCGTTGTCCCGAAGTGGACAGTGCCAAACGTCACAGGAAAGGATGGTAAGCATGCGCACACTGTTGGTCGCACTGGTGCTGGTGGCGCTGATCGCGACGCTGATGGTGGCTGTTGGGTGCCCCAAGAAGGCGCCGCCCCCGCCTCCGCCACCTCCGCCGGGGCCGTCGGGTGGTATGGGAGGGCCTCCGCCGCCTCCGCCCGCGCCGGGGCCTGCTGAACCAGGGGCCAAGGCTCCGGAGCCGGGCGCGCCCGGACCGGGTGCTCCCCCGCCTCCGCCGGCTAAGGCGCCCGCGGGAGGCCCCGGCGCTCCGCCGCCTCCGCCCCCGCCGCCCGGCCCCTAGCCAGGGCTGATCCGTAGCGGAATCGCAGCGGTTGGGGGCTCAGCGTTCGGGCTGGCCCCATCCGCAAGACAAAGCAGGCGGGCTGGCCCTCATGGGGGCAGCCCGCCTTGCTGTGGCCTGTGGGGGACGTCGAAGACAAGCAAAAGCGTTCGCCTGCAGCCGGAGCCCCTGGCACTCTCTACCAGGGGGCCATTGTGCTATAATGTTAGAGCTGTCCGGAAGTGGACAGTGCCAAACGCCACAGGAAAGGATGGTAAGCATGCGCACACTGTTGGTCGCACTGGTGCTAGTGGCGCTGGTCGCGACGCTGATGGTGGTAGTCGGGTGCCCCAAGAAGACCTCGCCGCCACCACCGCCGATGGAGATGGGGCCGCCGCCCGCTCCTGCGCCGCCTCCGCCCGCGCCGGGGCCTGCTGAACCAGGTGCCAAGGCCCCCGAACCGGGCGCGAAGGCCCCCGAGCCGGGCGCGAAGGCTCCGGAACCAGGCGCGCCGCCTCCGCCCGCAGGTGGTGCTGGCGCTCCACCGCCGCCCCCGCCGCCACCGCCCGGCCCCTAGCCAGGACTGACCGGTAGCGGAATCGCGGACCGGGGTGCGCAGCCTTGGGCTGACCCCAACCGCAAGAGACACGAAGAAGGCTGTCCCCCTGGGGGGGACAGCCTGTCTCTTTCTGCTGGCTGGGGAGCAGGCAAGCGGGCGCGAGATTGGTGCCTGGCGCCGTGTTAGTCGGCGCGGCTCAGCATCGCCTGGGCCAGCTTCGCTCCCAACTCCCGCGCGGCCTGCAGGTCGGCCTCGCTCGGCGCTAGCTGCGCCGTCGCCGGCTCCCCGATTACCCGCATCTTCAGGTCCGCCAGGCGCCGGGCAATCGCTTTGGGCGCCTCGCCGCTCCAGCCGTAGGAGCCGAAGGCCGCCGCCGCTTTGCCGCGCAGGTGCAGCGTCGCCAGCGAGGAAAGCAGATCCCAGACAGGCTTCACCGCATCACCGTTAATGGTCAGGGAACCGACCGCCAGCCCGCCGCAGGCCTCGATGTCGTCGAGCAGCGCCCCTACGTCGGTGCCCGACAGGTCCAGCAGCGACACCCGCGCTCCCGCCGCCTCCGCGCCCCGGCCGATTTCCTCAGCCAGGCGCCGCGTATTGCCGTAGGAACTGGCGTAGAAGATCATCAGCCGCTCGGCTTGTGCTCCCGGCAGGCGCTCCGCCCACTGGTGGTACTTTTCCAGGTAGCCCGCTACGTTCGCGCGCAGCACGGGTCCGTGGCTCGGGGCTACCAGCGATATCTCGCGGCCGTCGAGTTCCTCCAGCGCCTTGAGCACCTGACTCTTGAAGGGACGCATGATGACGTGGAAGTAGTACTCGTACTGGTGCGAGTAGTCCTCTACCAGATCGTTGAACAGCCTCTGGTCGCAGAAGTGCGCGCCGAGAAAATCGCACGGGAAGAGCGCCTGATCCTCGGGGACATAGGTGAACATGGTATCGGGCCAGTGCAAGTAAGGCGCGTGAATGAACTCCAGAGTCTTGCCGCCCAGGTCTACGCGGTCTCCAGTGCCGACCAAGCGGGGGCTTACGTCGCGGTTGAGCAGTCCGGAGACGAATAGCTTGGCGCTCTTGGAGCAGATCACCTGGGGATTGCCACATCTTTCCAGCACGGCGGCCAGCGCCCCGCTGTGGTCCGGCTCACAGTGGTTCAGCACCACGTAGTCTACTGCCCACGGCTCTATTATCTGTTCCAGGTGCGCGAAGAGTTGTTCCTCAAAGCCGCTCTTGACCGTCTCGATCAAGGCCGTCTTCTCCTTGCCTCGCACCAGGTAGGAGTTGTAGGTTGTGCCATGAGGGGCCGCCATGATCACGTCAAAGACGCGAATATCGGGGTCCAGCGCCCCTACCCAGTAGATTCCCTCAGCGATCACTACAGGCATGTTGCTCACCTTTTTCGTGTGAAGTGTCTCCCCGGGGGGTCATCATTTTATGACGTTTGTGCCCGCCGCGGAGGTCGCCTGGCCAGAAGAAAGCGCCAACCGGCAGAGGTCGGCGGCGGACCCAGGAGGTGGTGCTTGCGACTCGGGGAACCTCACGGCGGGCAGTTGGCGTTTATTGCTCCAGAGCGTTACCTCCGAAGGTCGGCAACGACTGCCGCGGCGATAGGAGGGGCCATGATGAGCGCAGCGATTCCGGCCCGTTCTCCGCGACCGGCGGGCCGGATTCCCGGCGCGGGCGTCGCTCATCCGGCCCCTCAGCTTGCCGATTGCGGGGAGACATGAGCAGGGAGTGACCGCCCATCCCGTTGCGCGGCTGGCTTGACCGCCGTGTTTGTGCTATCATCGTCCTGCTTTTCGAGTGCCACATAGGGAGTGCCCATCACATGCTGTTGCTGAAACGAGTCGGGGTCGTACTGGTTGCCGTCGGGCTAGTTGCGGTTCTGGCGCTGGGGCTGCGCAGCCTGACCGTGCCCAGCGCCTGGGCGCAAGGACAGCCCGAGGGGACGAGCCCCGAGGTGCACGGCCATGGCCACGAAGGCCACGCCCACCAGGGGCCTCCGACGGGGCCGCCCGAGACGCCGCCCTTGCCTCCGGCCAAGGAGGCCTTCGATAATGCCCGTTCCCAGGACCCCGCTGCCCGCGCCTATGGCCTGACGCAGGTCTCCACCCTGTACGCGGCCAGCCGCGACGAGGCAGTATTGAAAGAAGCGGAGAAGATCCTCCGGGAGGCTGCCTTGCACGGAGAGACGGCGACCATGCGTCAGACCGCGGTGCAGGGCCTGGGCCAGAAGGCCGACCGCAACCTAGACGTGATTATCCGGGTCAGCCTTGATCCCGACCCCGAGGTGCAGAAGGGTGCGGTCCAGGCCTTAGCCAGCGCCGGGCCCTCGGCCGCCGCTGACCGTCGGCTGGAGCAACTCATGGCCTCGGCGGACACGGCCGTCTCGGCTGCCGCCGCCGATGCCCTGATGCAGCGCCACGCCAACCGAGGCGTGGAAGGCGTCGGGCCGCTCATCATGGCTTTGGGTATCGAGCGAGGCGACGCCAACGGCAAGGCGGCGCTGGCCCTGCTCAGAGTGGGGCGTCCGGCCGTCCCCGCCCTGATGTCCACCCTCAGCAGCGACTCCAACCCGGTGCGGCGGCACGGCGCTGCGATGGTGCTGGCTTTGCTCTGCGGCGGCCGCAGCGAGCGCCAAGCGGCGCTGGCGGAGTCCGGGCAGGCAGAGCACGTGGTGCAGCCCCGGTTCGCCGATCCCGACCTGCGACCCCTGGCGGTCTTGCGAGACCGGCTGCTCAAGGACCCCTCGCCCATAGTGCGGGAGGCCTGCGCCCAGGCGCTGGGGTACATGGGCAGCCCGGCGGGGGGAAAGGCGCTGGCCCAGGCGCTGTTGCAGGACCCAGCCCCCGAGGTGCGGGTGCGGGCGGCCTCGGCCTTGATCATGATCCCCGGGGCGACTGCCCTGGAAGCGCTCAAGACGGCAGCGCAGTTCGACAGATACCCGCGGGTACGGCGCTTCGCGGTCGAGGCCTTAGGATGGGTGGAGGACCCCCGGGCGGCCGAGGCGCTCATCGCCGCCACCCGAGACGTGGACGAAGAGGTGCGGCGCTTGGCGTGCGTGCAGTTGGGGCGCCTCAAAGTCCAGACGGCTCTCCCGGCCCTGACTGCGCTGTTCCAGGATCCTAGCGAAGACGTACGCTGGTCCGCAGTGATGGCGGTGGATAAGCTGCGCAGTCGCGAGGCCGTCCCCGCGCTGGTGCGCGCCGTGGAGGACCCCTCGGTGCTGGTCTCGCATGCCGCCGAGACCGCCTTGCAGAAACTGGGCGAGGTGCGACGCGCGGACAGCCACCTGCGGCAGGGTTGACGCTCGCTGGTAAGACAGACTACCCCTGCCCCGCAAGCGCTACGGCTTGCTGATGCCGAGTGACAAGCACCGGCGGCCTTCCTGGGCGTTGGCGCGGACTGGTGCGCCTGTTTCGCCCGCCGCGCGGCCTACCGTTTCACCCCAGATCCGGCACCGGCAGCGTCTTTCCCCCTTGCAGGGCCGACTCGTGCGCCACCAGGCCGGGCAGCGTATAGGCGATCGCCTCATGTACCCCCACCGCGGGCTCTCGGCCTTCTCGGATGCTGCTAATCCACTCGTGCACCAGGTGCGGATGAGAATTATAGTGAGGGGAATCCACCCGCAGCGGCTCCGGTAACCGATGCCGGTAGTCGGGCAGGTCCACACGCCGCGGCTCGCTACCGTGGGTAAGCACATCGGCGCGCGGGTATTCGTGCGCGAACAGGCTCATCTTCGTGCCGTAGAAGCGAACCAGTTCGTTGGGGTAAGCGGAGACGTTGGCAAACCCGATGCTGACCTTGGCGGTGGCGCCTCCGGACAGGCGAAAAAGCGCCGTCTCGAAGCCGAAGGGATTGCCCCACGCCTCGCTGTAGCCCTCGGGCACCTGGCCGCCGCCGAAGCAGGCCACCTCGGTCACCCGCTGCCGGCTGACCTTCACGATCGGCCCCAGGGAATGGGTGGCATACCACATGGGCGGATAGCCCCAGCGCCAGGCGGGCGTGCCCTCGGGCCGCCGGGCCGGGGTGATATTGTGCACATAGTCAGCCTCCGCGTGCACGATCTCCCCCATTTCCCCGCTGGCAAGCAGTTCCTTCGCGTAGAGGACCGCCGGGACGTACGCGTCGGTTTCGGCCATCATGTAGTTGGCCCCCGTCGCCTCCTGCGCGTCTATCAGCCGCCGGCAGTCCTCCTCCGTGAGGGCGGCGGGCACCGCGCACATCACCGCCCGGCCGGCGCGCATCACTGCCAGGCACTGTTCAGCGTGCAGCGGCGCCGGCGTGGCCACATGCACGGCATCCACCTCCGGGCAGGCCAGCACCTCTTGCAGAGCGATGAAGACCCGCGCCTGGGGAAACCGCGCCGCAAGCGGCGCTAGCGCCTCTGGCGACGAGTCGCACAGTGCCACCAGGCGGGAGTCGGGGTGCAAATCGTATAGGTGGGCAAACAGCCGTCCGAAGCCGAGCCCGACAACAGCGACGCCGATAGGCATGACAGTCACTCCTTGAACACGGGATAGCCGCAAGCCAAGGTCACTGGAAAGGCCTTACGCCCTGCCGGTCCGGCTTAGCCTTTCGCGCGCGATGAACTTCTCCACCATCCTTACCGGGTGGTATGATTCCTTCGCCCGGCGCAGCCCCGGTTCTCCCACATCCTGCTCGCGGTTCACGAACTCCCAGTCGGCCCATTCCCGGGCCAGGAACTCCCGGTTGATCGCCTGGAAGGCTCCGTGTAGGTCGGGGCTGGCCTTCTCGATATGAATTACGACGGTGTTGCGGTTGAGCGGCTCCCCCAGGGTGAAGGCTTGCACCCGCTCGTTCACCAGCAGGGCGCCGCCCACCACGTGCAGGGCCTCCAGACCGGCTAACACTTCCTTCACCGCCCGCGCTTCCGCGCGTAGGCTGGAGTACAGGTCGCAGTGTTTCTCATCGCACCACAGATCCTGCAACTCCTGACAGGCCGGGACCAGGTCCGGCGTGATCCGCCGGTACTCGTACTTGAACTTCCGGGCAAAGTTGCGCAGATGCATAGCCTTGTCCCGATAGCGATCCTCCGGCAGTTCGATGAGGTCCCGCACCCGGTAGACGTAATCCCAATTGTCCCGGTCGCTGGCGAAGGCGAATTCCGCTCCGCTTAGGCCAAGACGCGCGATCCCCTCGCGGTCCACACGACTCAGTTTGGCATCGTGCCCGCTCTGCGCGAGGAGGTCCAGCCCGGCGCGGACGTGCCCGGGGCCTGCCCCGGGGCCCAGCGGCGGGAGCAGGAAGGAGTCCTCGGGGTCGGCGCGCCAGGAGAACAGGCAGACGACCTCTCCCAGGCGTGTGATCTTCAGGCCGTAGGCATGGCGCCAGATCCAGAGATTGGTGAAGGTCAGCTCTGAGGTCTGGGGC
>CALFVE010000269.1 GCA_937928475.1 uncultured bacterium
GACGCCTGCTCGCCGCGTTTCCTCTGCCCCCCCAGCGCTCCAAGACTTGCGGACATCCGGTTCCTGTATCCGGTCTTCCGGAGGGCAGGCGGCGTTGTGCAAAGCGACAATATCCACCGGCTCCCACTCGCGGCGTTCCGCGTCGGTACTGAACCACACATAGACCCCAGGTCGTCCGCCGGAAAGCGCCACCACGTCGTTCCCCAAGACTGCCAGGCAGGGATCCACAGACTTCGGAGCGATGTTCACCGGCGCGCTCCAGGTTCGGCCCTCGTCTGCGCTGAAAGTCTGCCCGTAGGGAACAAAGGAGTCCAGACGAAAGATGCACATCAGACGGCCGTCAGGTAGCCGGCACAGGGCGGGCTCGCACGGACCCTCTGACCCCGCTAGGGGACAGTCGGCATCGGCTACGATCGAGCGCACCGTCCAGTGAAAGCCGTCTGCGGACTCCACCAAGACCACCGAATAGCGCTTGCTGCCCTCGAAGGTGCCATACAGCGTGGTGAGATACTTGCCCTCCTCGTCACGCACGACCTGCCCATTGAAGACAAAGCCGGCAAGCCCCGCCTCCGCGGCGAAGGGCTGATCGCGCTGGGGCCACCCGCTGACGCGCACCCCGCTAATAAGGTACTCGATCCGACCGTCCGGTCGAATGAGATTGCAGGGGGATCCGAGCACGTCGTCGCCGAAGCGCCGCAGGTAGTAGGGCAAGAGCAGCACGCTGTTATCGGGCAGAACCAGATGGCCGGAGCAACCGGAGTCTCCGATGACCCGCGCCTCATCCCAGGTCAGGCCCCCATCCCTGGATCTGGTGAGGTAGCCATAGGAACTGGACACATGAATATCCGGATAGGCTTGCATCCAGGCCCACAAAGTACCGCCCGGCTGACGCAGGAGGCGTGGAAACCAGCAAAACCACCGGCTGCGCTTCACGAGCACCGGCTCTGACACCTCCACGGTCAAGTTCTTGAGTTGTATGGGCTTATGCGTTTGCCATTGCATGGCTTGCGCCCCCTCGGCCGCTTGCGGGATTTCTGTCGTGGCCAGCCCGCCCCACAACACCGCCGCAACTAGCAGCACCAGGCGTGGCACGGTCCACGGCAGCGGTGAACTAGCGAAACAACAGGGAAGGCAGCGGTTCTTGCTCATCCCGTCCCCTCCTTTCTCAATCTTTTCGTTGTCGGTATCTTTCTGTTCACTCTCGACTGCGGTGGCATTCTCATACGTTTTCTTGGCAGTGGCTGCGTAGGTCCCGCTCCACAGTGCGTTGTCAGGATGCGCCGCAGTTGTTACCATCGTATTTCGAACCGGTGCCGCCCGGCGGGGAGGTCTACCCCCCAGGGACCTCGCCACATCTCTACCAGCCGCGCTGGCGCCCCGTCCAGCGTCAGCTTGGCCTGGCGCCACGGCACCGCCTTGCTGCGCAGCACAACTCGCCGCATCCGGCCTTCCGCCTCTCCCACAATCCGCCCCGGCTCCACCAGCAGACTCAAGGGCCCAGCCGCCTCCACGTCCAATTCTGGTACCCCAATCTGTGAACCCACCAGCAGCGTCAGGTAGATCTTGTCTCCTTGCTGGCGAATCAGTCCTGCTTCCCCCGTGAATACCTGTTCCCCCTGCTTCCAGAACACTGGCCGTGCCCCGCAGAACACCAGGTCCTCCCCGCCCTCATATCGCACCCGCAAGCCCTCCCCACCGGCGATTGCCTCCCATTCCGGCGGCACTTGCTCACTCCGACGCGGCCACAGCAAGGTAGTCACTGGCACATTCGGCGCCAGCCCAATACGCATGAATAGTTGCCGCTCAGTGAAAGGCTTGAGATCAGCAGGCGACACTGCAGCCCAGGCGGGGACTCCCGCCCTAAGGTGCCCCCCCTGGGTATGCTGCCACTCTCCTCGGCTGAGTCGAGGAGCACTGGGCTGTGCCACCAGGACATCAAGATCTACCCCGTGCTGCCCGGTGAAATGGCCGGAAGACTCTGTGAGTTCCAACCGGCGGGCCAGCACATGGATCGACCACTCGGTCTCATACTCACTGTTGGGAGCATCTGTGATCACGAAATAACCGGGCTCGCCCTTCACGAACACCACCCGGCGTTGATTTACGCTCGGCGTCATCGGCGAGACGTCCTCCCAGTAACGGGGGAGGGCCGGGTCCGAAGGGGTCTCTGGGACCGGCACGGTGGCGCTGGCCCGCTGTTCTCCGCGCACATAGTCGGCCGCGGTGAAACTCACAAAGTCCAGGACCTCACTAGGGTCATTTTCCACCTTCCGGTCGAATGACAGCCGATTGTGAAACCACGGCTGAATGTTGCTGGGTTGATACTGACAGCCATAGTCCAAGGCCAAGGGCATCCCCAGCGCGTAGAGATGGAAACTGCCCTCATCCGGATCGAAGTGCTGGCGGACGGCGCCGCACTTAAACAGCAAGTAGGTCTCACGGTCCGTGTTGAAGTCCTGACGCAGCAAGGCTCCGTAACCCGGCAGTTCTTGGCTCTGCAAGTCTAGGTCGGCCGCGGCCGGCAAGGCGGGGTCAATCGCGCAAGCCGGCAAGTACCACAGAACCCACCCGTGAGCGATATCAAACAGCGGAGCACCACCCCGCCGCCAAGCAAACATCATCCGGCGACTGAACTCAGCGTCCTCGCGACCATAATGAGCGGCCCAGGCAAAGATCACTTGGAGCCCCTGGCTCCCAACCACGTTGGTGTCGCCGACGGTAGGCAGCAGGCTCCGGCCCTGGCGAACGTCATAGGGAGTCTGAATCCGCAAGAGGTAGTCCATGCTGCTCTGATAGCACTTATCCAGGAAGAAGTTGCGCCGACCCGCCATCGCCAGCGCCGCCATGGCATGCATCATAATGCCGACCGGGGCGGCTTGGTAGTTGGGCGACTCCTGCCAGACCCCGCCCGGCCAAGTGTTCTGCCACAGCGACTTGTCAAAGAACTTCTCCACCGAGGCCAGCCACTCGTCGGACCGGGGGTGATCTGCGAGTGTCGCGGCTAGAACTCCGCGGCAGGACTGATAGGCTGTCTCAAAGTTGACATTGCCCACCATGATTCCGGTCTCGGCAGGCGGCCACACATCCTCCATGGACATGACATACGTCAGAAAGGCCAGGTTCGCCCGGATGGTCTGGCGGTCCTCAGCCGCCACCGCACGCGAGGTAGCCACCAGGTCCCAACGCTCCCCGAATTGCATCCAGCCCCACATTGCCAGTGTGACGTTGGAGCGATGCATCAGTCCCCGGTTCAACACTCTTGCTACGACGCTGCTGCTACCCTCAACAATGCTTTGGGCAGCAGCCTGCGCACAGGAATCGTCTCCGGTGAGAAGATACTCGCCAGCGGGGTCCTTGATCTCCCGGCGGTGTGCCTCGAACAGTTCCCGAAACTTCCGCCAGCGAGCGACCTTCTCGCGCACCTTCTCCACGTCCCGCGGCCGGATCAGCACCCGCGGGTGCTCCGCTTTCTCCGGCCACTCTAACACCCAGTCTTTCACCTCGTCCAAGGGAAAAATGCCATGTTTGATCTGGAGCCGCGCCACCAGCCCCGGATCCCCGGTATTCATCCCCGCCATCTGCTCACTACGCCCTACCATCATCCCCCAGTGCCGCTCTCCTGGAATCAGCGCCGCCGACATTCGCAAGGCCTTGCCTGGCTGCGATATCACCCGCAGCCGGTTCTGGTAGCCGTGCGGCTTCCAGCGCGCCGGATGGAGCGCAAACACTCCCCAGCCCTCACCACTCTCATACCACGCCGCCCACCAATGGGTGTTGTTCTTTTCCCAGGAGTGGTACGGCTGAATCCAACTGGTGGTCTCCCGGCTGTAGTCCACGTCGTAGATATAACCCAAGTGTTCGTTGGAACTAGGCGCGCCAGGCTTTGAATAAGGAGTCCCATGTCGGCGATCCACAGTGACGCTATCTGGGTCCCAGGCTGCGTGCACCGGCGCTTCCTCCCCCTCGAAAACTAGCTCAAAGCCCGCCTGTCCTGCCCCCGTGTAGTCTTCGGTGATCAGCACGACCGGCTCACCGTAGACCAACCGTAGCAAGACGTCATACTGCTCTGCCCCTGCTAAATCGTAATGACACCACAACACGGCGAACACTGGCCCCTCCGCCAACACCTGCGTGGTCTGCCTTTTTACCTTCATGCCCTCGACTAGTTCCCCCCGCCCTCGCCAGCGCCCGTCAGTCCCGCGTAGTGCCAACAAGGGGGCGACGCCGCTGCCACTTTCCGGGACGCGCACGGCAATTGCTCCGGCGTCCACCACCAATTGCCCCGCCTCCCGCCTTATCGTCACACCTTGCACCGGCGCCTGCGGCGCATGAGCGAGCTCCACTGTGTACCGGCGCTGTCCTTTTGCCGGCAGGTCCGCCAGAAACTTGACCTGCTTGGGTGCGGGGAGCACGCCTTCCTTAGCCCGCAACATTGCCGCCCAGCCGGGCACCGTGATCAGCGCCGGTCCCAAAACAGGACAGGTAGGCTGCGCAAGCACTTCGTTCCCCTGGTTATCACGTGCCCGAGGCATCAAACCAGTCCCAAGCCCAGGGCTTGCCGGCAGGTCCGCCGTAACTACTTCGTGATCCCAACTACGTCCCAGGTGCTCACGCAGGTGTAGAGTGCTGCGC
>CALFVE010000270.1 GCA_937928475.1 uncultured bacterium
GAGTGCGAACTGTGTATGTTCCTGTGTGCAAGCCCGGGGGAATTTTCCTTCGGGCTTGTTTGGGTTCAACAGGCACCCCCTCTGTTGCGTGAAGAGTGGCGGGCAGGGACCCAGGCTGCCACAGCCTCCTACAGCAACCGGACAGGAGTAGTGCGGTGAAAGCGTCAAGTTCCCTCGGGCACCCGGCCCTTCCCTTGCTGGCTTGCCTGCTGGTGCCGGTCTGCATTGACCTCGCTTGCGCCATCAACCTCGGGCAGCTCAATCCGAGCAGCCAGACGCTCGTACTGCGGGCCAGCGGGGTCCTGCTGGTGATTTCCTGGGGCTGGGCGGGACTGCTTGCCTGCATCCTGTTCGGAGTGCTGCTGGGTCTGCCTATCGCCGGGCTACAGGTGGCCTACTTGCGAGCGGGGCTGGCGCGCATCGAGCGGGGACGCGATGTGCGGGAATCCTTGCGCCCCGAGTCGCTTCTCCTCGGCCTGGGCCCGTGGTTTCTCATGGTCGGCGTCGCCTGGCTGGTCGGCTGGGCCTGGGTCTTCGGGGTGCTAGGTGGCACCTTGATGGCGGTCAACGTGCTGTGGGCGCGCACCCTGGTCTACCGCGCACACCTGCTGGCCTACGAGTACCTGCGAGCGGACGAGGAGTTGCGGTGGCAGGAGATGGCCGAGGCGGAGCCAGAAGTCCCGCGCCTCGAATGGTTGGGGTCACGGTAGCAAAAGGGCCGGAAGCGGTCCTAGCCGAGTCCCCCTGACCCTCGGCTTGCTCTCTTCCTGGGGAAAACCGGGTGAGGTCGTTTTGAGCAGGCTATCAGCCTTGCCGTTCCCCGGGCTTTCTTGTCACCTTCTCGGCTACTTCCTCCAACACGCGCAGGTTGACTTCCGCCGCGTTACGCAAGCGGGAGGCGGCCTCCGCCCGCTGCTTGGCCCCGGCCTCGCGATTTTCCCATAGATCTTGCGCTGCCACCGACAGCACCTGCCCAGTCAGATGCGCTAGGGGCAGGGCCTTCTGGCCTGCCTGCAGGGCGAAGGCCGTGACCTTGGGATCGTAGGACAAGCCGAGCGCCGGCACCTCGTGCGCGGCCGCGAAAATCAGGCCGTGCAGCCTCATGCTGACCACCATCCCCAGGCTCCCAACGAGGCTGAGCATCTCGGCCGGGAGCACCGGCTGATCGAGCACCGCTGGCTGGCTGCGGGTCGCTGCCACCACCCGCCAGGCTGAGGGTAGATCAGAGGGCTGGAAGGGCAGAAGTAGGCAACGGACACCCAGTCTCTCCTGGAGGTGATCGCACAGGACGGCGATCGCCTCCTCGGGTTCCTTGCTGGCCCAGGCGCGGACTACGACGCCGCAGAGAGGACCGTCGGGCTCCAGGCCGGCCAGGCGCAGGAGGTTTTGCGCGACCTCCCGACCGGCCGGCCGCAACAGCAGCGCCAGATCGGCGGCCTCGGTCACCGCTGGGGGAGGCAGTCCTAGCTCTCGCACGAGCCGCACGGAGTCGGCATCCCGCAAGACCACCGCTTGCGCCCTTTGCAGGTAGCGGCGCACGAGGCGCAGCACCCCGGGGCCGAAGAAGGGGCCCAGGCCCTGCCCTAGCAACACGTAAGGCGTACCTCGGCGCAAGGCCAGTTCGAGAATGCCCAGATAGTAGAGCAGGGAGAGTTGCGAGGTCACGTTCTGGAGCAAACCGCCGCCGCCGCTGATCAGTAGGTCGGCCCGGCCCATTTCCTCCCAGAGGCAGAGCAAGGAATCGCGCGCCACCGCCGGGACGCCGTAGGTAGCCTCGGTATCTGAGGGCTTATGGGAGAGCACTACCGGGGTCCAGTCGGGGTGCCGCGCCCGCAACTCCTGGAGCAGCGCGGCGAGGATGGCCTCATCACCCAAGTTGTCGAAACCGTAATAGCCACTGATCAAGAGCCGCATGGAGTACCCCTTGGCGAGGCGGACGGTTGCGCAGGTGAAATCGCGAGCCAATTCGCCCAAGCGGGGAAGGAGACCTTCCGGCTAGCGGACGCGCCTGACAGGTCGCCGGTCTGGGTCCCACCCGTGCTCGCCAAGTTGCTCACTGCGGTTGCACCGGACCTGCCCGCAGACGACCAGGGAGAGAATCCGGGAATTACTGAGGGGCAGGAAACGTCCTGGGTTTCAGGTGGACCGGAAACGAGGGCGTGAGCCTCGACGGAATCCGCGTGCCGGCGGATTGAGATTCACTTTGGTACTGTTTGTGGTATAATGGCGCAGGTTCCTCCGGATAGCGCCGGGGGCGAGGCGAGTCTAGCGGCTGGCAGATTCGAGGTTAGACTGTGCGCGGCACCAACATAAGCAGCATGGCGGCGATCCTCCTCGCGCTGGGGGCGGTGGGATCAGCGTGGGCAGCCCTGCCCGCCCCGGAGGTTAGCGGTTCGCTGGTGCAACTGGGCAGTCCCGTCCCGCTGCTTTGGACCCCCACAGCGGAGGTCAGAGTGGGCTCGCCCCGCGAGGTGCCGCCGCTCGATTTGGCACTGACCGGGGACACCTACGGCCCCGTTTACGTCCTGCGGGCACCTACAGACGGGATAGTCGAATACCTGTACTCCTGGACCGGGTTCTTCCTAGTCGGCCAGCCGCTGGTTCGGGTCTATGACAGCAAGTTGCTGGCCGACCTGAGGGCGGCGAAAGCGGCTGGCAAGTTTGACGCCCGCCCCTTCATCATCGCGGCCACGGCGCGGGCTTCGGTATGGGATGTCCCCTTCCCCTCCCCCACCACCCAGCCGGTCGCTCCCGGCACAGTGCTGCGCCCCGCGGCTCCCGAGACAGAAAATTCAACGGTCGAGCGGCCGCGGGCCACGCTGGAGCGGCGGGAAACGGCGGCGAACGTTTCCCGCGCGCGCCTGACCATGGCCCGCCAAGAACTGGCGGTGGCCGAGAAGCACCTGGCGGAGACCCAGGAGGAACTCGTCGCCCGCCGGCAGCTGCAGAAGTCGGGCGTACTGGTCCCCGAAGAGGTCACCCGATTTGAGACGCAACATGTGCAGGCGCAGGCGGCCGTGAAAGCGGCGCGGGAGAAGCTGCGCGAGGCGGAGAAAGCGGGGAAGGCAGAGAACGCGGAGCCGTCGGCTCCCACCCGGGTTCCGCCGCTGCGTCCCGTAGCACCGATGGCGCTCCCGGCTCTGCCCGCGATTCCTCCCCCTCCGGCTGAACTCCAGCGGCTTTCGGCCCCGCGCTGGCAGGACAGCCTGGCCCCCACCGGCGGCCTGGTACTCAAGCCCCTGCAGCCGCCGGGCGCTGCGGTGAAGAAAGGGACACCCCTGCTCAAGGTGGCGAACAGCGCCTGGGCACGGCTACGGGTGCTGGTGCCCCCGGAGCAGTCGTTTCGCTTCCACCGTTCCGCCCCGGTGGCGGTCGCCTTCCCCGAGTTGCCGGGACTGGAATTCGTCGGCTGGGTGACTTCTAAGCACTTGCTGCCGGGGGACGAGCGCGGGGTTGTCGAGATGCTGGTGACCAACGCCCGCCAGCCCTTCGAGACCCAGGCCCTCCTGATGAGCCTGGCCTACGCCAGCCCCCCGCTCCAGGACAGCAGCGAAGCCGAATTGGCCCCCGATATCTCGCGGGTCGCCGCCGCCCTGGCGCCCTCCGAGCGGCTGTTTGCGCTGGTGCCGGCGGCAGTGATGACTTCGGCGGCCAAGGCCAGGGCGGAGGAGTACAATGGCCTGCCTCTGACCGGACGGCTGGCCGTTGTTCCCCCCATACCCCGCTTCGGGCCTCCAGAGTGCCCGGACCCCGAATTGCGCGAGCGCCTGACCCAACTGCACGAGTGGCAGGAGAGTTTCATTGAAGGGCTGACCACCGCTATCTACGGACAGCGGATCGTGCTGAGTTATCCCCGCGAGGGCGCGATCTCCGCGGCGGTCGAACGAATGCTCAAGAGTGAGGTAAGCCACGACCCCGGCTATTGCGCGCGCACTCTGCGCGAGGCCCTAGGCTGGGGGCTGGGCGACGCCTACCAGTGGGCGACTCGCCTGCCCGAGCACGGATACCTGCCTCGCGAGGATGGCATCCCCCGGCCCGGGGATATCATGGTCTGGCCCTTCACCTACGGCTCGCACCACAGCCAGCACATCGGCGTGGCCGTGCTGCAGAACGGGCGGCTGATGCTGCTGTCGAACCTCGAAGGGCGCCTGGGCACTTCCGAGATTGTGGGCGGCTACATCGCCTTCTACAAGCCGGCGACCCCTGGCGTCTCTGTGCCCTCCTCTGCTCCCCGTGCGGGACGCCCCGCGCGCCCCTAGCCACACCCGGGGAGCCGGCTTGAGCAAGGAGGGCGGGCCTGGCCGAAGCCTGTTCTTTCGTCTCCAGACGTTGCTGACGGCGGTAGATCCGCTGGCGGGCTGCCCTTGCGTGACCGTTCGCGTCACTTGTCACCACGCCGCGCGAAAGGGTGCTAGAGATGCCAAGAGTCAGGTTGTGGGTGACGGCCGCTTTTCCGGTTCTGCTTCTGCTGTGTCCACCTCCCCCCTGCGCCGCCTCGCTACCGGCCACTCTGTGGCCGTTCTTCGGATTCCTCTTGCTGCAGAAGCCCGTTCAACCTCCTCCCCCTGGGGGGAACATCGTCGTCAACACCCTCAGCGACGTCTACCCTGATGATGAGGACGACTACATCTCGTTCCGAGAGGCCCTCTACTTCGCCGAAAAGGACGCCCTGCCAAACCGCATTGTTTTCTCGGTGAGCGGCCGGCTGGAGAAGATGTACGGGACGCCCACCCTACCGGACGGCGACAGCATCTTGGCGGCGGACGCCTCGGGCAAGCCGCGCCTGCGCTGTGACGATTACCTCCAGATCGGCAACAACTGCACCGTGACCGGGCTGTCGTGCAGCTACGCAGTGGTTCTGAACGGGAACAACAGCCGCCTGCGGTCCTGCTACCTGGGCCTGCAACTCGACGGCCAGACCCCCACCTCCGATCTGAAGTGCCACCTGTACGTGAAGGGGAGCGGCAACATCATCGGCTCCGACGACGCCAGCCGGGGCAACCACTTCGGCGACGGCAACATCATCATCGAGGGGGAGGGCGCCAACGGGAACGTCATCAAGAACAACCTGTGCGGTCTCAAGCCCGACGGGGTCTCGCCCTTGAGGAGAGTCTCCGACGCGGCCATCCAGATCGGCGCGGGCGCCCATGACAATCGCGTTCTTCTCAACCGCATTCTGAGCAACAGTGTTTGCGTCGATGTCTACGGCAGCGACACCCACGACAACCGCATCTACGGCAACCGTCTGGGCCTCAACAGCGGGGGGTTCAAGAGCGGCCACGGGATCATCATCCATAGCGGGGCCCATCACAACTACACCATCTCCAACTTGGTACCCGATTTGAGCCTGCGCAACGTCATCGGCGGCTACAAGTGGGACGGGATCCAGGTGCTCGTCGGCGCGCGCGATAACTACCTGCTCTATAACCTCATCGGGGTGGACGAGAGCGGCGCCAAACTCGCGGAGGGCGCGGGCCAGTACGGGGTGCACGTCTACCCGACTACGACCAACACGCAGATAGGGGGCGGCGGGGAGGCCGAGGGAAACTGGATCGCAGGCAACTCCAAGGCCGATGTCTGCGTGGGCGCTCCGAGTTCCGGTCAGACCCGCGCCTCGGGAGTGACCATCGCCGGCAACCGCATCGGCTTCGACAACACTTACACGCCGCGCACCTCGGGGCAGGGAATCCTCGTGTGCAACGCCTCGGGAGTGGTCATCGGGGGAGTAGCCACCGAGACCACCACACCGCGCAACTATGTGGGCGGCTGCACGCTGGGCGGCATTGAGGTGTACCAGAACACCCGGCCGCTGCGCGTGCAGGGCAACAGCGTGGGTATCGGGCCGGACGAACGCACTACGATCGCCAACGGGGGAGCGGCGCTGACCATCTCCCAGAGCAGCAACGTGAACGTGGGGGCCATCAACGCTGAGCCGGCCAGCAGCGGTGGGCCACCCGCCCCGCACGCCGGCAACATCCTAGCGGGGAGCAAGCAGGGAGTCTATCTCGAGGAGAGCGACAACATTTACGTTCAGGGTAACATGATCGGGGCCTACGAGAAGCTCAACACTAACCGGGACATTGGGGTCTTGATCTACAAAGGCTGCCAGCACGTGGTGGTGGGCGGGGCGTCGCCGTATCAGGCCAACCGCATCTACACCAACCTGGCCGGGGTGGGGGTCACGGGATCAAGCAATGTTCTGATCGTGAACAACGAGATCAAGAAGAGCCAGGGCGTGGCGCTCGGCGGCGCCGGGGGAGTCGGCGTCTACCTCTACGGGCCGGTGGAAAAGGTCATCCTCGGCGACAACGTGATCACCCGCAGTGAATCCCACGGCGTCGTGGTGAATGGCGAGAAGGGAGAGGTCAAGGACGTCCACATCGGCTCGGAGGAGCGCGGCCCCAACTACATCGGCGACAATCAAGGCTACGGGGTCTTTGTCGCCGGCGCCTCGGTGTCCGACGTTTCGGTGGTCAACAATTGGATCGGCGCCTGGCCGGCGACGGAGGGCGCCGTGCAATGGAATGCGCACCCCAACCGCCAAGGTGGGGTCGGGATTGGGCAGGAGGCGCACGGTGTGGTAGTGGGCGCCACTACCGCCGGTTTCCCTAACTACATCTGCGCCAACCCCGGCTTTGGAGTGGGCCTCGGGGGAGGCGCATACGGCAACTCCGTCACCCACAACTTCATCGGCCGCAAGACTGCCGCGAATGCAGTCAACGGCAACGACCTGGGCATCAAGATCAGCGGCGGCGCGCATGACAACACGATCGGGGGCACCAACCCGGATCTGCACACTTTCGTTGCCGGCAACAAGAACGGGGGGATTGTCCTGGAGGGCACCGGCACCAACCACAACACCATCACCAACTGCTGGGTGGGCGTAAACTATGCCACTGCCACCTCCAAGACGCCCCACCCGGACGGCAACACGTACGTTGGGGTCACCATCGCCAACGGCGCTTGCGAGAACGTGATCGGGGCCTCTTCCACCGACGCCTACAGCAATGTCATTTCCGCCAGCAACGGTTGCGGAGTGCTCATTTCCGGCAGCGGGACGCGGCGAAACAAGATTGAGCGCTGCCGCATCGGCACTGACCCCACCGGCACCCAGGCCACCGCCGCCGGAGGCGTCAAGTGGGGCAACGCCTCCGCGGGCGTGTGGATCTTCATGGGCGTCAACAACGTGGTCGGCGGACCGAACGCGGCCTACGCCAACCAGATCTCCAACAACGGCGAGGACGGAGTCAGGATTACCACGGGCGGCACCCTGAATTATGTGGCCGGCAATCTCATCGGCACCAAGGCGGACGGTCTCCGGGCCCTGGGCAACAGTGGCGCGGGGGTGAAGATCGAGGACTCCAGCCAGAACTACATCGGTAGCGGGAGCTACAAGAAAGAGAACACCATTTCGGGCAACACCAGGGAAGGCGTGCGCATCGAGCGAGGGGATCACAACGAGGTGGTGATGAATCTGATCGGTACGGACTGGCTGGGGGCTGCGGCCGTCCCCAACGGGCGTGCCGGGGTGGTCCTGGTCGGGTGCAACGACACCAAGATCAAGGGCGCCAATGTGATCGCTGGCAACAGCGGCGACGGGATTGAGGTCTGGCGCGGGGAGTCCGGGGGCGGTGACAATCTGGTGGACGGCAATGTCATCGGCCTCACCAAGGGCGCGGTCGCTTTCCTCCCCAACGGCACCCTTGCCGGCGTCGGCAGCAATACCGGAATACTGGTGACCGGTTTCACTGAAGACGACTACATCTCTCCCCGCAACCAAATCAGCCGCAACGCGATCTTCGCCCGAAGCAACGGTCTCCGCTTCGTGGGCGTCGGCACCTCCGACACCAAGCCCCCCAACGGGAACCGAGTGACCGGCAATACCATCGGTCTCCGGGCCGACGGCACCGCGGGCGCCGGCAATATTGGGGTCCGCGTCGAGGGCTGCCCGGTCTACCTGGCGGGTAACACCCTTGGCGGGTGCAAGTGTGCGGTGCAGGTGGCCCAGGCAGCTGGCTTCGCCCTGCTCAAGGGCAACACGCTGCGCGACAACACCGTGCACGTTCAGTTCCTGGGCGGCGCCAAGGGCTGTCTGGGAGACGCCGGCTCCTCCGTCAACGGCTACCAGGGCCTGAATGTGTTCGGCGCCTCCAGCGGCGTGGCCGTGGACTACTACGCGGGCAAGGCCTCCGCAGCGCTCAAGGCCCAGCTCAACGACTGGGGCACCACCAAGAAGGCTGCCATCCGCGCGCGCATCAAGTTCCGCCAGGGCGACACCGAAAAGACCAGCGTCATCTTCGACCCCCTCATCGGCGGAGTGCACCCCACTGCCCTGGGCGCAAGCACGAGTACCGCGCTCTGCGTAACTCCACTCGCGGCCGGGATGGAGGGTCGGGGAGGAGCAATCACCTTCGCGCTGTCGAGCCCGGCGGCAGTGCAGGTTGCCGTTCTGAACATGGCGGGGATTCCCGTCCGCACAATAGCCACCGACCGCCTCTGGCCGGCCGGGGTCAGCGTGCTGGCGTGGAATGGCCTGTCCGATCGTGGCACCCGCCTGCCCGCCGGGAGATACCTCGTGAGGATCATCGCACGAGACGAGGCCGGTCAGGAGGCGCAGGCGATGGCGGTTCTGACAGTCGGGGGATCGTGAGGCTTGAACCAGGTCCACCCTTCGGCCACCATGTCTACTGGTGCCGCCAGGGAGCCTTGCCCTTCAGCCGCCGTTCAGCCGTGGTTCAGCCGCCGTTGGGCTGTCGCTCCGCTACGATCACCGAGACTTCCTTCTGGGCGACCTCTTCCCCGTCCGGCGCTGTCACCACCACGCGGATGATGTGCTCCCCCGGCTCATAGGCCGCCGTGTTCCAGTTCCAGGTGCAAGGCCGGATGTTGGTGATGCAACGCACCTTGCCGTCAAGCAGGAAGGTCACGTTGTCCATAGGCAGTTTCTCCCCCACACCGGCGATGATCGTCACCGTGCCCGTGGCGGCCTGCGGGGAGCCCCCGCGGATAGCGACCACCAGTTCCTCCGGCCCCGGCGCCGCCGGCCCCGTCAAGGGCAAAGGACGGGAGGGCACGACCGGCGGAGGCGGGGTCAGGGTGGGCGGCCCGATGACCTCCGGCGGCGCGGCCCCCGCTGCGGGCGCCGGGCCAGCCCCC
>CALFVE010000271.1 GCA_937928475.1 uncultured bacterium
CCTGATCACCAGCACCTCCGATCCAGCCTGGACCCGCGTGCTGGTGGAAAAACCGTTTGGCCGCGACCTGGCCAGCGCCCTGGCTCTCGACCGACAACTGCGCCAGGTCCTCGCCGAGTCGCAGCTCTACCGCATTGACCACTATCTGGCCAAAGACACGGTTCAGAATCTCCTGGTCTTTCGCTTCGCCAACGCCGTTTTCGAGCCGCTGTGGAATCGGCGCTTCATTGACCATGTACAGATCTCGGTGGCGGAAAGCATCGGGGTCGAAGACCGAGCCGGCTACTTCGAGCAGACGGGGCTGCTGCGCGATATGTTTCAGAATCACCTGCTCCAAATGCTGGCCATGGTAGCCATGGAACCGCCGCTCTCCTTCGAGGCCGACCACGTGCGGGACGAACGCATCCGACTGCTGCGTGCTATCCGGCCCTTCGATTCGGAAAACCTGGACCGCTGTTTGGTCCGTGGACAATATACTGCCGGGGAGATCAACGGCCGGCCCGTGCGCGGCTACCGCGAAGAGGAAAAGGTGGCGCCGGACTCCCGCCGCGAGACCTTCGTGGCCGCCCGCCTGTTCATTGACAACTGGCGGTGGCAGGGAGTGCCTTTCTATCTGCGGGGAGGCAAGCGACTCCCGCGTCGGGTCAGCGAGGTGGCGATCGGGTTCCGCCAGGTACCGTACTCGATCTTCGCCCCGCTGGCTCCCGAGGAGCTGCGGCCTAACGTGCTGGTGATGAACGTGCAGCCCGAGGAAGGCGCCTCGCTGAGCCTGCAGATCAAGAGCCCGGGGCCGCGGCTATGCCTAGGAACGGTGAAGATGGACTTCACCTACCGGGAGATCTTCGGCTACCAGCCCCCGGACGCCTATCAACGCTTGCTGCTCGACTGTATGCTGGGGGACCAGACGCTGTTCGTGCGCCATGACGACTTAGAGGTAACCTGGTCCCTGGTGACGCCGGTCCTGGAGGCCTGGGAGGCGGGCGGCGAACCTCTTCCCTACCCCGCCGGCACCTGGGGCCCACCCGAGGCCGATCGCCTGCCTGCTGAGGACGGCCGCACGTGGCGCCTCCCAGGGGGCTCCTAGTCCGGCGGCATACGGCCGGCGGGCCGCGGCTCGCTCGGTTTCCTATCTCGGTTTCCACAACTGAAACTGACACTGCCCGCACCACCGTGCCGTGGTCATTCGACACTACCCTAACCTGGCTGGCCTGTCTCTCGCCGCCGCCGACTTGGTGGCGGCCGCTGCGGGAGAGGCTCTCGCCCGCCGCGACCTTTTCGTCCTTGCCCTTTCCGGCGGCACGACGCCGCGCCTGCTTTATCAGACTCTCGCTGCCCCTCCTTATCGAGAGAGCCTCCCTTGGGACAAAACCTACTTCTTCTGGAGCGACGAGCGGTGCGTGCCACCGAACCACCCGGACAGCAACTACTGCCTGGCCTGGGAGACGCTGCTGTCTCATCTGCCAATTGCTGGGGAACAGATTCACCGTTTGCCGGGTGAGGTGCGACCGCCAGAACGCGGAGCCGCGGAGTTCGAGCGCGAAATGCGCGACCTATTCGTGAGCCGTGACCTGCGGGGCGGATTTCCGGTTTTCGACTTGATCCTCCTGGGCGTAGGGCCTGACGGCCACACCGCCTCGCTTTTCCCGGGGCGCCCCGCCCTGGAGGAACGAGAGCGCTGGGTAGTTGCCGAGCCCCAGCCAGGCTGCCCACCTTTCGTCCCCCGCCTGACCCTGACCCTCTCAGTTCTCAACGCCGCGCGGCAGGCAATCTTCTTGGTCGCGGGCCAGGACAAGCAAGCGGTGGTCGCGCACCCTGAGAACTACCCGGCCGGGCGGGTGCAGGCTGACAAGGTGCTCTGGCTCGTCACCGACCAGGAAAATGCCCCTGCTGCGGGGTGCAGCGGGTCTCTCCCTAGCGGCGGGCTCGCCAGGTAGTGACGTCATGGGTCAGATGGGGAGGTAACCGATGAACTGCTCGTATTGTGAGCGAGAAGTACCCGATGAGGAGACGCTGCTGGTAGACGAGCAGCCGGTGTGCCGACGCTGTCTACACGGAGAGGCGGCGCCGATTCTTATGTACCCCATCGGCTACGTCCGGGAAGGCCTGCCGGAAGAGGCGCCCCACGGCGCGGCGGTAGACGAGCGGGAAGCGCGCATCGAACTCCTCCCCTCCATGCGCCGATTTATGACCGGACTGGAGGAGGAGCGCCATCTGACAGTGATCTGGGTACTTGATCGCTCCCCCGGGGTGAAAACTGTATTCAACCGCCGCGACGGCAAGGAGGCGGGCATTTTCTCCTCGCGCTCGCCTAACCGTCTCAACCCGATCGCGGTCACCGAGGTCGAACTAGTGCGAGTGGAGGGGACAACCCTCTACGTGAGGGGTCTGGACGCCTTTGAGGGAAGCCCTGTGCTGGACCTCAAGTCTTCGTCGCGCCGGGAAGGCCCCGGCTAGGAGTACGGCCTAACTCCCGCCACCAGTCCCAGGCCGAAAGCGCCAGCGCCGCGCTCAGCAGAGACCAGAACAAGGCCGGCCAGTAGAGGTAATGCGGCCCTTTCACCTGCAAGATTGGCAGATGCACTGCGAGCAACATGCCCACCAGCGTCCAGTCCAGGGCGCCACGCCTGTAGACTAGGACAGCCAGGCCGCCGAGCAGCAAGAAAGCGAGCAGCAAGTAGTAGGCCTGGATGGGGAGGAACAAGTAGGCGAAAACTCCCCCGATCAACTGGGCCATGAGCAACGCCCAGATGAAACTCCCCAGCGCAAGCCACACCAGGCTGAGCCGATAGCGTCGCACACAGTAAAGCAGCACAAGGATGCCGGCCGCCGCGGGGAAGGGCCACCAGATGCCCACCGAGGCGGCCAGATAGAGCCAGTAATGGGCCAGGAAGCCGATCCAGCGCGCCTCGGGGTAGGCGGGAATCCCGGCGCCGGGTACGAACAGGGCGCGCGCAAGCAGAAGCGCGGCCCCCAGCGCTGCGAATCCTCCCGCCGCCCAGGGGAACCGCCGCTGCCGATACCACAGCAGTAGCGGGGCCACCAGCACCACCGCTAGCGCCATCTCCTTGAACAGAAGGGCGATCAGGAAAAGGCCCAGAGACGGCACCAGGTAGCCCAGGCCGGCATACTTCGCCGCCCGCGGCGCACCCCCAGCGCCGACTGCGCCCTCTCCCCTCTCTCCTCCCAGCACACGGGGACGGGTAATGAGGCCCCTTGCCCACCGGTCTAGCGCCAGCAGACTGGCTAGCGCAAAGAGCAGTGAGAAAATGTCCGTCTGAGCCGGCCAGTACGGCATCTCCCCATACACGATGCGGAAGGGGATCAGCGGCCGCATCTCGGTGGGAGGGGGCATAGGAATATCGCCGTAGGTGGCCCGATAGGAAAGCAGGGCGAGGTCGTCCAAGATGTACTGGGGCGGCCAGCCTGGCCCGGTCACCCCCCGGCGTAGGTTGAACAGGACCACTGCCAGCAGTCCCACCGTGAGAGCGGTGCCTTCCCCGCGCTGGCGGAACAACCCGAAGGCGAAGAGAAAAGCCAACGCCGACACCGCCCCGTGCGCCAGCCAGGACACTACGCAATACTTCTGGAAGTCGGTGCCCCAGAGCCGATACTCCGCATACATGAGCAGGCTGGCGAGAGGCCGGTAGAACCGCGAGGTGGGCTGGATCCAGTTCCCGGTCCACCAGGACCCGATGCCCTCCGTCTGGGCCTGGCGGCCGCCTTCGACGATGTCGAGCGCGTCGCGGTTCGTCGCATACAGCGCCTGGGTAGAGGGATCAAAGACGGGGTAGTACCCGGCGAGCAGACCGGCCCCCAGCGCAATCAAGACGCCGAGCGGCGCCAGGTAAGAGCGGCGAGGGTAGGATTCTGTGTTCGCGCGCATAGCAGGAACGGAGACGGGGACGTCATCCGGGCACTCGACGGCGCTCACGCCTCGCCGGTCGCGGCGGCCGCCGGCTACTTCCACCTTCTGCCCGGAGAGGAACCGGCGGTGAGGCGAACTAGAGCGCAGGAAAATGCTTGGCCAAGACCCAGCGTCGTCCTATAGGAGCCTCAGCCTCTCTACCGCCTCCGCGATCGCCGCGCAGATGTATTCGTTGTCCTCGTCCGACATCAGTGGGTGGATTGGTGGGCAGAATAGCCTCGCCCCAATCTCCTCCGCCTTCGGACAGGTCTGCCCCTGAGTGGCGCGGCGGACAAACTCGTCCGCTTGATACACCGGCGGGTTGGCCACGATCGTGTCCACCCCATAGTCTTGTCGCAGCATGGTGAGGAGCCGGTCGCGCTTTTCGCCCGCCCATTCACGGGGCACCAGCAGGTTGTACAGGTAGTACAGCGGCTCGGTGCCCACCGGCTGATAGGGCAGCGTCAATTCGGGGATATCGCTGAGCATCTCGCTGCGCTTCCGCGCCAAGGCCACGCGCGGCGCAATCATCTCGTCCAGGCGACGCAGTTGCACTAGCCCCACCGCCGCCTGGATCTTGGTCATTTTGTAGTTTGAGCCCCAACCGGCGGCGCCCGTACCTTTCTTGCCGCGAGCGATCTCCAGGTCCTCCGATTCCGCGATGCCCCACTGCCGAAGCGCCCGCAGGCGCAGCATCAGGTCGGGGTCATCGGTCGTGATCATTCCGCCCTCGCCCAGCGTCGTCATCATCTTCATAGTGTGCAGGCTGAACACGGTCATCCAAGCGTCGGTGCCAATCTTCTTCCCATTGCGAGCCCCGCCTAACGCCCGCGCGGCATCGCCGATCAGTCGCGGCGGACCGTACTTCGGGTGCGGGTGCCGCTCGGCTATCTCCCGGTACTCGTCCATCGGCGCGGCCAGGCCGTTCATGTGCGTGATCAGGATGGCTCGCGTGTTGGGGGTCATCTTGGCCTCCACGTCGGCGGGATCGGCATTGAGCGTCTCGTCGCAGTCGCAGAGCACAAGTTTCGCGCCCGTGCCGAGAACCGCATAGGGCGCGGCCCGGAAGTTCAGCGCCGGCACGATCACCTCGTCCTCCGGCTGCAGATCGAGGGCCAGCACCGCCACGTCCAGCCCGGTGCCCGCCGAAGTGCAGGAGAGCGCATACCTCGTGCCGATGTACTCCGCGAACGCCTGCTCGAACTCCACGATCTCATCACAGAAGAACCCGAAGCCGATGGCCGGGTCCAGCGACTCGCGGATGGCCTTGACCACGACCTCGATCTCCTCCTCGGTATACCAGCCGCCCAGCATCGGCTCCGCCGGCCACTCGCGCGAGAGTCCCCCGCGGGCCAGGATCTCTTTGCGCCGTTGCGCCTCCATGCTGATGACCTCCCATCGGTTTCAGTACCGCAAGCGTCTCGCCTGTGCCACTCTGTGGGGCATGGCTCCCACGCTGCGCCGGCGGTGGCCGCGCCTCGCTCCCCTCTCCTGCCAGGAGAGGGGCCGGGGGTGAGGCACAAAACCCCTACGCGGGCGACCCAAGCAGTCCCTCTCCCCAAAAACACGGCGCATATCCCTGCTCAGTCACCCAGCGGATCGCCCGCTCTGCTTTCTCCTGCGCCTCCCGCTGATAGAAGGGCAATTCCTCGCGGAAGTACTGCTCGTGAATCAGTAGCTCCAGCATCTCTCCGGTGTGCGGGTCAGCCACTCGCTCTTCCAGACGGGGTATGATCTCCTCCAGCCGCAGGTTGTTGATCACCCAGTCGCAATCCACGAAGCTGATCCCCTCCGACCAGTCGCGCCAGGCGTCGCGGCGACGAATGTGCAATGCGGTCTGGGTATCCAGGTAGTAGGCGGTGTCAATCTCCTCGCGCTCCACGAAGAAGATGCCGATGAGGACATCTACCCCACGCTCAGCCAGCGCTTGGCAGGCCTCCCGGGGCGCCGAGGCCCAGTGCACCGTCGTCTCCCGGCTGGTCACCGCCTCCCCGGCAAAGCGCCGAATCTCCCCCATGACCAGATCGAAGTCCCGAGCCATCTGCTCGTAACTGGCCTCCCGGTAGGGGTATGGTGGCTGGTCCTGCAGAGCGTGGAAGGACAAGTGTAGCCAATCGGCATTCGCCTCCCATTCCTCCCGCCACTTGCTCGGCAACTGAGAGAGGTTGAAGCGCTGGTCAACGGTCTGGTAGTACATGTTGAGATGAATCTTGGCGCCGTACTCCGAATGCATCCGTCGCCAGAAAGCGAGATACCAGTGGTCAAACAGCGAGGCATAGCGGTCGGGGTGGGCGGCCAGATCGGCCAGGAACTCGACGTTGTCATCCACCGAGAAGCGGTAGCGCGGTCGGGAATGGAAGTCGCATAGCACCCGGACCGCAGCCACCTGCTTCCCGGCCTGCGCGCGGATGGTCTCCTCCCGCTGAGTGAGGGGCACCTCGCAGGTGAAGGTCTCTCCCTGCACCTTCGCCGGGAGCCCGTTCACGGTTACCGCTTCTCCGGCCGGGATGCGTCCTTGGACGGTGACGGTCAGCGTCCCGTGCTCCAGTCGTCCGTCATGCCGGTTCAGGACATCCCCGTCGCGGGGGAAAGTGATCTGCAAGTCGGTGCTCACAGGCTGCCGCTCCTGGCCAGCGACCGGATTCTAGCCCTCTTGCATGGGTTCTTCGCGCCGGGACTCCCCTTCACCTGCCACGTAGAGTCGGGCCGATATCACCCAGGATGCCGCCCGAGGAACCACGGGTTCCCTCCCGCTGGCGAGCGCAAGTTGCGTGCGGCGCGGGGAGTTGGTACAATTCGCCCCGGTCGCAAGCCAGTCCTGGTGCTTGCATGCCGAAGCAATCTCGACCCAGCCCCATTTCGCGGAGCGACGCACATGCCCCTGCAACCAACCATCGGCCTGGAAGTTCACGTCGAACTCAAGACCGCCTCCAAGATGTTCTGCTCCTGCCGCAATGAGTTCGGCGCGCCCCCGGATTCGCGCACCTGTCCGGTCTGCCTGGGGCTGCCCGGCTCCCTGCCCGTGCCCAACCGCCAGGCGGTCGAGTATGTCCTGCGCACCGGCCTGGCCCTCAACTGCCAGGTCGCCGAACGCTGCCGCTTCCACCGCAAGAACTACTTCTACCCCGACCTGGCCAAGAACTTCCAGATCAGCCAGTACGACGAGCCGCTAACGCACGACGGCTATGTAGACCTGGAGGGTGACGGCCAGCCAGTGCGCATCCGCATCCGCCGCGCTCATCTGGAGGAAGACACGGGCAAGAATCTCCACCTGCCTGACGGGCGCTCTCTGGTGGAGTACAACCGCTGCGGCGTGCCGCTGATGGAGATTGTCACCGAGCCGGACTTCCGCACTCCCGAGCAGGTACGGGAGTACCTGTATTCCCTGCGCGCGATTCTGCGCTACTTGGGCGTCTCCGAAGCCAACATGGAGCAGGGACAGATGCGTTGCGAGCCGACCATCAATTGGATTGACCCCGACACCGGCGCCCGCACACCCAAGGTAGAAATCAAGAACCTGAACTCGGTGAAATCGGTGTACGAGGCGGTCAAGTATGAACTGGCTCGGCAAAAGCGGGCCTTCGAGGCCGGCGAGGAACTCGTCCAGGAGACCCGCCGCTGGGACGAGCAGAAACTCATTACCACGCCGATGCGACGCAAGGAAACCGCCGACGACTACATGTACTTCCCCGAACCCGACCTGGTGCCGCTGGCCCCGGAGCCGGAGTGGATTGAGGAGATTCGCGCCAGCCTGCCCGAACTCCCGAAGGCCCGCGCCAGGCGTCTGGTCGAGCAGTACGGCCTGCCTGAGTACGACGCGGGGGTGCTCACCGAGAGCCGGGAACTCGCTGACTACTTCGAGGCTCTGGCGGCAGTAGCACCCGACGCGAAGATGGCCTCGAACTGGGTCATGGGCGAGGTGATGGCCTGGCTGAACCAGAACGCGGCCGACATCACCGCCTTCCCGCTAGCCCCCGCCGCCCTCGGCGAACTCCTCGGCCTGCTTGCCTCCGGCGCGATCAACAACACCACCGCCCGGGAGGTCTTCGCCCGGATGATCGCGGAGCGAAAGGGTGCCCGCGAGATCGTCGAGGCCGAGGGTCTAGCCCAGATCAGCGACACCGCCGAACTGGAACGCCTCGTCGAGCAGGCCATCGCCGCCAATCCTCGCGCCGTCGAGGACTACCGCGGTGGCAAGGAGAAGGCCCTGGGAGCGATGGTCGGCCACGTCATGCGCGCGACGCGCGGGCAGGCCAATGCAGCGCTCGTGAATGAGTTGCTCAGGAAGAGACTGGGGTGAGGGCAGCGCGGTACTCCCTGGAGAGGCCGGCTGAAGGCCAGGCACAGCCTGGCCTGAAACCGGCCCGCAGGCCGGCCGGGCAC
>CALFVE010000272.1 GCA_937928475.1 uncultured bacterium
GGCTGCCTAAGCGCACCGTCCCTGTGCCCGGCACCCCCTTTGCTGGTATAATGGCGGCCGCCGGGATCTGATGCCAGGCACTAGTCTGAGGTCACGGGAGGCTCGTCCCATGCCGACATTCGCCAGCAACCGTCCTGATGAGGCCCTGCGCGGCAAGGTCGCCGCCCTGCGCACCCGGCCCGAGACCGTGCTGGAGGATATCCAGCGCGTCATGCACCTGGCCGGCTACACCACGGCCCTCCCCGCCGGCGTGCCGACGATCCTCAAGATCAACATCTCCTGGCACCATTACTACCCGGCCTGCTCTACTACGCCTTGGCAGTTCGACGGCGTCACCCAGGCCCTGCTGCGGGCCGGCTGGAAGCCCGAAGGGCTCATCCCCGCCCAGAACGCTACCGTGGTCGTGGACCCCAAGCGCGGCTCGGTCAACAACCACCTGGTCTCGGTCGCCGAAAAGCACGACCTGGAGTTCGTCTGGCTCTTTGAGCCGCAGCACGAGTGGGTGATCTACGAGCCGGAGGGGGAGATGCTGTGCCTGCCGGAGATCTTCCCCAAAGGCATTGAGATTCCCAAGCTGTTCATCGGCAAGAACGCGGTGCACTTGCCCACGGTGAAGACTCACGTCTTTACCACCACCACGGGCGCCATGAAAAACGCCTTCGGGGGCCTTTTGAACAACAACCGCCACTGGACGCACCGGCGGATTCACGAGACGCTAGTGGACCTGCTGGTGATTCAGAAGGAGATCCACCCCGGCCTGTTCGCGGTGATGGACGGAACCATCGCCGGCTCAGGACCGGGGCCGCGCTGCATGGTTCCGCACGTGAAGAATGTGCTGCTGGCCTCGGCCGATCAGGTGGCGATTGACGCCTTGGCTGCCTCCATGATGGGCTTTGACCCGCTGCGCATTGACTATATCCGCCTGGCGCACGAGCGGGGCCTCGGGCTCGGCGACATGCGGGAGATTGAGGTGGTGGGCGACGAGGACCTGCGCTACGAGGACTGGGGCTTCACGGTGGGGGAGACTTTCGCCAGCCGGGGGCAGAAGTGCATCTACCACGGGTGCCTGCGGCCTTTCGAGAAATTGCTCTTGCAGACCCGGATCGTCCCCTGGTCTTATGCGGCTAGCCGCCTGTACCACGATGTGTGCTGGTTCCCGCTGGTCGGCAGCAGGCGAGCCGAGAAGATCAGGCGGGAGACGGGCTGGGGGAGGTTGTTTGAGGAGTATGGCTAGCGGGGGGGCCGGCTGAAGGCCCGGCGCCGCCGGGCCTGAAACCGGCCCGTGTACTTGGGAGGAAGGCTAAACGCCGGGAAGAAAGCACTGGGCAGATAAGGAATATCAAATCCCAGTAGTCTGGCATGCAAGAGGGGGTGTCACGATGTCTCTGATAGCGGAGGTACACGAGGACCTGCGAGCCGGACGGATAGAAGATGCGACTCGGAAGTTGGAGGCGCACCTGCAGCAAGCCCCTGATGATGTCCCCGCCCTAGTCCACTTGGCGAAGGCGCACGCCAAGGCTGGGAACTGGCGCGCCGCGGAGATCGCCGCCCGTCGTCTGACGCAACTCCAACCCGACGACGCCCGACACTGGTGCGGGCTGGGCATCGCATTGCGCAAGCAAGGTAAGTTTGATGAGGCAGACGCAGCACAGGCGAGAGCTTTGGAGAAGCGACCGGCGTGGGCGGAGCCCCATAACGAACTTTCGAGAATCAAGCAAGCCCGGCGGGATGCACGGTGCGGGGCCCCTACGAGGGCCGGAAGACCTTGCCGACATCCCGCAGGTTTTGGAACCGATCATCCGGGGCAGGGGCACTGCTATCACCACGAGGTTCGCGCGGGCGGGGAGACACGAGGGCCACAGCACCGAGGCAAGGACGAGATCAAGTGCAGTCTGAGCGAGAGGGGGGAGGAGAGACGGGTCTTTCACTACGAAAGGCGCCCCCGAGGCGACGTACCGGCATGGATCGCGGCAATAGCGGGGCCCCTGCTCTCCTTGTTGCAATTATCGGCGTGTGCGTCGCTACTCTGCCTGGGGATAGCGGGCTGCCAGGGCCTATCGTATGAGGGGGCTTTGAGGGAATGGGAGCGCCAAAAAGCGCAGGTCGAAGAAGACATAAGGATCCTGGACTTGGGTCTCACGCCCGGTGGCCCAACCACGCCCCAGGAAAGGGCGCTGTGGAGATCGAAAGTCGGACGCAAGCGCCCGATCGAACCGTTCCCGCTAAGCCTTGTAGAGGACCACTGGCCGTTGTTTGTCGGAGTCCTGGTGGTGTTCGGCCTTGTCTACGCGCTCCTGGGAGAAGAGAGGTTGTGCGCGCTTCTCCCGCCGCCTCTGAGGCCGGAACGAGCACCTCCCTCCGAGGAACGCAGGAAGGCCTCTCGCACGCACTAAGAGGCCCGGGGGGCCAATGGTATGTCGGCCGGCTGAAGCGCCCTTTACTCCCACGCGTGCGTGTGCACGCCCCGGCCCTAGGCCGGTGGAGGACCGGCGCGCCTGCAGCCGCTCAGGCGTCGTGAACGCACCAGTTTCTGCACAGGAAGGGACGATTGACATGGCAGTCCGCATTGGGACCGCTACCTGGTCGGAACTTGGAGCGCCTGCGTCGGAGAGGATCGTATGCTTTCGCAGGTTCCGGGTGCAAGTTATGCATAAGGACGTTGAGCGTGCGAGGCAGTTCCAAGATCAGTTCGGGCGGGAACCCGAATTTGAGATCCTCCGGTACGGGTTCGTCAAAGAGCCGGACCTGTGCATGCTCGGGCAAATAGTCAATCCCCCTGCTGGGGAGTAGTGCGTCACCCGGCTTGGACCGCCACGCGACCCTCGGGTGCACGGGGATTGCGGGCACACCCTACGGGATTCTACGCCGATAGGTCTCGGGTTCCTGAGCAAGAGTGCCCAGGGACTGGGGGAGCAATTGCCACGCGAGGTCCTCCGAACCGCAGGGGCCGGCTGAAGGCCCGGCGCCGCCGGGCCTGAAACCGGCCCGTGCCTCCTCGCAGACCGACGGCCCGGTTTCGCCGTCGCCGCTCCTGGGGCGCCGACTGAGCCGGCCCCTCCGGGGAGGATGCCACCGCCGGTGTCTCCTGGTAGGCATCCGGCGGGGCCGCTGATGGCGCGCCGGATGAAAGGAGGAGCCTTTTCCAACTGCTCCAGCCGGGCCAGGGCCTCGCGGAGTTCCTGGGGACGGGCGAAGAATTCCAGGATAAAGCGGCGCCGGCGGAGGTCACTCATCAGGTCCTCGGCGTAGTTCTTGGCCTGCAGGTACCGCTTCTGACCGTCGCCGTGCTTGAGGCAGAGCTCGCACATCGCCATCGCCCTTTCTCAGCGCCGCGCGGGAGTCAAGGGGACCTCTCACTCCGGCTGTGCCAGCCTCGGCTATCCCCCTGTGGGTGAGTGCCGCGTAGCCCTTCGCTGCGGCCTGCCAGAGTCCCCCCGCGGGGACCAGGAACTTCCGGGCTGGCGGGGCCGCCCTCGGGCAGGACCTTCCCCCCTTCACGGCGAATTGCGCTGGACCAGCGGCCAATCTCGACTTCTCTCAGGGTTGGCGCGTCACATATTGCCAATTTGGGCTACGGAAGGCTGAAGAAGGAGGCTACTTGATGAGCGATCGTGCTTACCTCGTCATCCTGCTGATTACGCTGCTGCTGCCGACGGCCGGCTGCACCCTAGCCGCCGATGCTCCCCTCGGGACCGCGGCGTCGCTGCCCCTGCTCAACTGGGAGCCGCGCTCCGATTGGGTAAACGTCAAGGACCTGGGCGCGGTCGGCGACGGCCGGGCCGATGATACCGCCGCCCTCCAGCAGGCGCTGGACGGCGTGACGCACGGCTCCACGGTGTACTTCCCGGCGGGCACTTACCGCGTCACAAGTACCCTCAATCTCAGAGGCCTGCCGCACGGGGGGACGTTGGGCGTGCTCCTGGTCGGCCACGGGCGTGATACGCGGCTGATCTGGGACGGTCCCGAAGGCGGGCGGATGATCCTGGACGACGGCGTGCTGCACGCGCGTTATGTCGGCTTCGTGCTGGACGGACAAGGGCGGGCGGCCGTTGGCCTTTGCCACAAGAATAGCGAACGGTTCGAGACGGAGATTCGGCATCAGAATCTGGCCTTCCTGAACTTCACCGACACCGGGCTGCTGGTGGACCCCGAACGAGTGCAGGCCACCGCCGAGACATTGGTCGAGAACTGCCTGTTCGAGAACTGCAAGCGCGGCGTCGCGCTGCTGCGCTTCAACGAATATGACTGGACTTTCGACGGCTGCGAGTTTCGCGGCGGCGAGATCGGCATCCAGTGCGATCACGGCAATGTGTATGTGCGCAACACGCACTTCACCGGCAGCCAGGTGGTGGACCTGCTGCTGCATCCCGAACACGGCTGCTCGGTGCGGCGCTGCACTTCGCTGGGCTCGCGGGCCTTCGTGGACTTTTACAACTCGGTGGCGCCGCTGACCATTCAGGACTGCCGGGTGGAGGGTTGGACGAATCCCGAGGGGGCGATCCTGGTGGGCGGAGGGCCGGCCATGATCTTCGATTGCGTTTTCACGCGACCGCCGGGGCGAACGCCCCCTATTATGTCGCGGGGCGGCTACCCGGGCGGACAGCGGCTAGTAGTTTCGCAGAACGTGTCGGCAGAGACCGAGGGCGTCTACAACGTGGAAGGCCGGGGGCGGCTGTATGAGATTCCACCCGGGGAGCGGCAAGGCTCCCTCACCTCAGCCGACCAGCGCTTCCTCAAGGACACCTGGCCGATCCCCACCAAGGTCTTTGATGCCAAGCGCGACTTCGGCGCCAAGGGTGACGGACAGAGCGACGATACGGCCGCGATTCAGGCAACCATAGATGCCGCCCGCGCGGCAGGGAAAGGCGCCATCGCTTACCTACCGACCGGCTTCTACGTCATAACCGATGCCCTGCGTATCACCGGCAGCGACTACTACGTGGGAGGCAGCGGCTTTCGCTCCTCGCTGGTCTGGCGGGGCCCGGAGGGGGGGACCATGGTCCTGGTCGAGGACCCGCAACGAGTTACCTTGGAGAACCTCGCCGTCGGCAATCACGACGCCGGACCGATGAGCAACGGTATTGACATCCTGCAAACCAGCACCGGCGGGCCCTCCTTCATGACTTACGACAATATCGCGGTCTTCGGCATGTATCAGAGGCAGCCCCTGCGCAAGGGCCTGTGGCTGCGCGGCTTGGGCAAGAACTGCACCGTGCTCATCGGTCATCTGCAGGGGAATCTGCATCTGGTGGACTCGGCCCAGGCCACGGTGCTCGCCAAGACGACCTATGAGGGCTCGATTGTGGTCGAGGGCAAGGGCAAGGAGCGAGGCGGATTCTTCGGGGTGCTCACCCGGCTGGGCACGCTGGTCACCCATGCGCTGTACGTGAAGGACAACCACAGTTTCGTGGCCAGCGATTTCTACGTTGAGCAGGCCAACCACGGGCTGAGCCTGGAGGGCGCACCCGACGATCCGCCGGGGCGAGTAACCTTCCAGGGCCCCAAGTTCCACTTCTCCCCGATTCAGGAGGGCGGGGAAAACATTCCTCTTACGGTGAACAACTACAGCGGACAGGTGTTCTTCGGACCGGTGCAGTTCTACATCGAACCGACCGCGATGCGACTGCGTCACCAGGGCGACCGCCCGCTCGACTTCTTCCTGAGCGCCTGCTCTTTCTACAACACTGGCCTGGACGTGCAGAGCGGGCCCGGCCTGCGCCTGCACCTGATCGGCTGCCAGCGCGTCCCCCCGCAGGAGGGGGCCTACGCGGCGGCGGACACCCTGCTCGAGGAGGCCCTGCCGAGGCTGGCGGTGGGCCTGGACGACCTGCGCCGGCTAGGAGAGGTGGACCTCCGGCTGAATCATCCGAGCGCGCTGGGAGGATAGCGCAGAAGGGAACCGGTGGGCGGAGAGGGTCTTTGCAGTGATATCGTTGATCGAGAGGGTATGCAGCCCGTCCTTGCAGCCAGATTTCCTGCCGACAGCGAGGCCGCGGCGGAGGAGCAACGCCGCCTGCGGGCCCTGTTGTCGGTAGAGGCTCCACGGACGCCGGTTGCATCCTGGGCGGGGCTCGCCGCCCAGGTGGTAGGCACTCGCTGCCGAGCCGCCGTGGTCATTACCGGCCCCGAAGGAAGGACGGATACGTGCTTCGCAGAGGCGGCGGCACCAGCGGCTTATCGCCCAGGTCTGTTTGCCTTTGCCGTGGGGCCGGCGGTGCTTGCGGCGCTCGGGCGAATCACACAGGCGACGGAGGTGCTGTTCTGCCTCGGACATGGGATGGCCCACCCCCAGCGCCTGGGACTAGCGGCACACGTGGGGGTGCTGTATGACCTACCTACCATCGGTTGCGCCGATCGCCTACTGTGTGGAGAGTTCGCTTCCGTTCCGGACCAGCGCGGAGCCTGGACGCCTATCACGGAGCAAGGGGAAATCGTAGGGGCCGCGGTGCGCACGCGCAGGGGAGCACGGCCCTTGCTGGTCTCTCCTGGGCACCGCATGAACCTAGAACTCGCCGTGAGCCTCACGCTCGCCGCCGCCACCGAGTCTCGTTGGCCGCAGCCCTTGCGCCAGGCCCGGCACCTGCTGCGCCAGGCGGGCGCCGCTTAGCCCTCGGCCCAGCGGGAGACACCTGAAAAGCGGGCGAATCCATCCGCTTCGGCGCAATCCTTGCGACCGGGAGGTTTTTCTATGCCTATCCTCTGGCCGGTTGATTCGCTCCTCAAGGTGTTCCCCGAGGCCGCCCCGCCGGCGGAGACCGAGCCGGGAGCAATCCAGATCTTGGCCGCGCGGGGAGCCGTGGAGTCGGCGCAGTGCGTGCTCTGGCTGGAGCAAGACGCGGCGGAGGTCAGCATCGAGATTCAGCCGCCGGCCCGGCGCGGCGGAGAGATGCTCGAGGAAATCTCCTGGCGGCGGGTGGAGTTCGTGCCGGTGCGGAGGCCGGCGTTCTGCCTCGACCCCAGCCAGCGCCTGCGCAACGGCCCCGCCTTCATCCCCGATCCCCTGCTTGACGAGGAGGCGCTGCAGGCGGCCTATTCCACCAGCGGCTGGGCGGGGCCGAACCGGGGCTTGTGGCCGGGAGGGACGGCGCTGCCTCTGTGGCTGACCGTGCGCGTGCCGCGCGCAGCCGCGCCGGGCCGGTACAGGGGCGCGCTTGTTGTTAGTTGCGAGCACGGCTCAGCGCGGCTACCCCTCGTCGTGCAGGTCTCGCCGGCGGTCCTGCCCGAACGGCCCACGCTCAAACTGACCCAGTGGTTCTCCGCCGGCAATATTGCCGAGGTCGGCGAGGTTGAGCCGTGGAGCGAGGCCCACTGGCGGCTGCTGGAACTTTGGGGCCGCAACCTCGCCACACACCGCGCCAACGTGATCCTCACGCCTCTGACCGAGTTGTTGGACCTTTCCCGCGACGCCGCCGGCAACCTCCAGGTGGACTTCACGCGCTTCGACCGCTGGGTGCGTACCTTCCAGCGGGCCGGGGCCCTCGGCTATATTGAGGGCGGTCATCTGGCCGGGCGGATTGGCGAGTGGGAGGGCGGCTTCGGCCTGGGTAATTTCGTGGTCCGCCGGGCTAACGGCAGCACGGAGAGTCTGGCGGGCACGCCGGTGGAGGACCCGCGCGCCCAGCAGTTTGTGCGAGATCTGATGCAGGCCATGGAGGCACATTTGCGGCAGCGCCGCTGGCTGAAGCGCTACTATCAGCACCTGGCCGACGAGCCGGTGGCGGCCAACGCCACCTCCTATCACGCCCTGGCGGCCGCGGTGCGCGAGGCGGCGCCCACGCTGCCGCGTCTAGACGCCACCATGGCCGACGCGTCGCTGGTGGGGGCGGTAACGGTCTGGTGCCCTCAGAGCCAGGAGGCGGAGAGGGAACTGGAGTTCTTCCAGGCTCGGCAGGCCGCCGGCGAGGAGGTCTGGCACTACACTTGCCTGGCGCCCAACGGGGCCTATCCCAACCGCTTCCTCAATCAGCCGCTGATTGCGACGCGCCTGCTGCACTGGTTCAACTTCAAGGCCGGACTGACCGGCTACCTGCACTGGGGATTCAACCACTGGGGGGGCTGGCGCACTCCGCGGACGCCGCACTGCGACACCGAGTCCACCACGGTGCTCGGACGGCAGCAACTCCCCGCGGGCGACACCCACCTGGTCTACCCCGGCCCCGGGGGCAGGCCCCTGGACTCGATCCGGCACGAGATGGTCCTGGAGGGGGTACAGGACTATGAACTGCTCCGGGTGCTGGAAGAAGTGCGCCCGGGCGCAGGGCAACGGTTGGCGCAGAAAGTGCTGCCGACCCTGGTGGGGTATGAGCGCGACCCCGAGCGGTTCCGCGCCGTGCGGGCCGAACTACTGAGGCAGGTAGCAAAGGTTCAGTAGGCGCACCGCAGCCGGGCTGCGAAGGCCGCTTGCCCCTGCCACGCGCAACAGCAAGCGACAGACTTGGCGACAACCCGCCGACACGACGCTCCCCAGCGAGGAGTCCGTTTCAAGCCGATGAGCGAGCACGCGTCTCCGTCAACTTGTCTGCCCACCATCCCCCTGGGGCCGCACTGGGTGACGCGCCTCATCTTGGGGCATAATCCGCTTTGCGGTCTTTCGCATTTCAGTCCGGAGAAGGACGAGGAGATGCGGGAGTACTTCACCGCGGAGCGCGTGGTGGAGTTGCTCCACCGAGTCCAGCAAAGCGGCATCAATACCCTGCTGGCCCGCGGCGACTACCACCGCATTCTCTACTGGCGGGAACTCTTCCGGCGCGAGGGCGGGCGGCTGCACTGGATTGCGCAAACCGCCTCCGAGATGCACGACGTCTTCGAGAACATTCGCGTCCTGGCCGCCGCCGGCGCTATCGGCATCTATCACCATGGCACCCGCACCGATAGCCTCTGGCACGCCGGGGAGATTGATCGGGTCCGCGACTACCTGGCGTGCATTCGCGACCAGGGCGTCCTGGTCGGCCTAGCGACGCATATCCCCGAGATCATTGAGTACGCGGAAGAACACGATTGGGATGTGGACTTCTTCGTGGCCTCCTTTTACAACCTGAGCCGCGCGCCGCGCGAAAGCGGGCTGGTGACCGGCCAGGGGACCCCTGAGGAGGGCGAACGCTACGAGGAGGCGGACCCACCCCGCATGTGCCGGGTGATCCGGGCGACGACCAAGCCCTGCCTGGCCTTCAAGATCCTCGCCGCCGGCCGCAAATGCGCGAGCCAGGAAAGCGTGCGGGAGGCCTTCCGCTTCGCCTTCGCCAATATCAAGCCCCAAGACGCCGTCGTGGTGGGCATGTTCCCCAAGTACGAGGACCAGGTGGCCCTGAATGTAGAGCATGTCTTGGCCGTGCTGGGAGAGACTTG
>CALFVE010000273.1 GCA_937928475.1 uncultured bacterium
GCTCGCCTGCGGGATGGGAGCCGGCGCATCGTAGCCATCACCGAGGTGCAGCGGATGGAGGGTGAACACGTCGTCCTGCAGGACCTGTTCGTGTACGAGCGTCACGGGGTAGGCGCGGACGGCCGGGTGATAGGAGAGCACCGCTCGACGGGGGTGCGACCGCTGTTCGTGGACCTGATCGAGGCGGAGGGCATAGATCTGCCGGTTGACCTGTTCGTGAACCGAGAGCCGAGGAGGTAGATTGCGATGTGGTTTCTGGCCGTGGGAGCAGCACTGCTGGGAGTAGGGGCAGCGGGGACGCTGGTGTGGATGTGGTGGGCGCCCCGTCTGCACAGTCAGATGCGCCTAGCCTCGGCGGCGCGGACGGAGAGCGGAGTGACGGTGCTGGCCCCCCGCGAGCGGGTGGAGTGGCAACCGTATGATCGGGCCCCAGGTCTCTCTAACCTGCTGAAGGGGCTGCCGTGGTTCGAGTCTCTGCAACTAGAGATCCTGCGGGCGGGCTGGCTGTTGCGACCGGCCGAGTTTGTGGGGCTGTGCGCGCTGGCGGGGTTGCTGCTGGCCGCGGTGTTCATGGTGCTCAGCAAGAACGCGTTCATGGGTGTGGCAGGAATCGGGATAGGGGTGGCTATCCCCTGGGCGGTGATGAAGTCGAAGCAGGCGCACCGCTGTAAGGCGCTCAGCGCCCAGATCGCGGATGCGCTGGACATGCTCTGCTCGGCACTGCGCTCGGGCTTTTCCATCGCGCGGGGCCTGAAACTGATCGAGACCCAGATGTACCCGCCGATTGCGGAGGAGTTTGGGCGAGTGTTGGAGGAGGTGCAGTTTGGCATTTCCCTGCCCGAGGCGCTGGACGGGATGGTGATGCGCTCGCGGAACTACGACGTGGAGTTGGTGGTGGCGGCGATCCAGACGCAACTGGAACTGGGCGGAAACCTAGCGGAGGTGCTGCAGAACATCAGCGGGATGGTGCGGGAACGGGTGAAGTTATCCGGGGAGATCGCGGCAGCGACTGCGGAGGGACGATTGTCGGCCGGGATCCTGGTGGCGATGCCCTTTGGCATTGCTGTGATCATCAACATCATCAGTCCGGGCTACCTGGCGCCGCTCTACCGATCGCCGCTAGGCCTGATCCTGCTGGGGGTGGGAGCGTGTCTGCTCTTGGTGGGCGGCCTGCTGCTGAAAAAGATGATCACGATCGACCTTTAGACTGCGGTGGGTAGAAAGAGGTAAGCGAGATGTACATCCTAATCGGGCTACTGGTGTTCGTCGCTATGGCGGTGCTGGTCATCGCTCTGGCGACCGAGAGCCGGGCGGTGCGGGTGCGCGAGCGCCTGGAGGCGGTGCAGAGACAAAGCCGCATAGTGGTCCGAGGCACACGGCTTGACTCCGAACTGAGCAAGTCTCTGTTTGAGCGGGTGGTGCTGCCACAGATCAAGCGCGCGCGTGACCGCCTGGTGGGGATGGCGCCCGCGGAGATGATCCAGGCTACGCGGCAACGCTTAGACCGGGCGGGGAATCCGCCCAACCTGACGGTGGCCACCTTCGTCGCGATGAAGTTGTTCGCGATGATGGGCGGGATACTGGGGGCGATCCTGGTGGGGCTCTTGTACCACGGCCCCCTTGTGCCGCGGTTGCTAATGGCGGGTTGTCTGCTGGCGATAGGGCTAATCGGGCCGGACTACCTGGTGGAGGGGAAGATTCGCCAGCGGCAGGCGGCGATTCGCAAGTCGCTGCCGGACATCATTGATTTGCTGGTGGTCAGCACGGAGGCGGGCACCGGCCTGGACGGGGCCCTGGCGGTGGTCATCAAGCGCAAGCGTGGCCCGCTGCCGGACGAGTTCGCGCGCCTGCTCACCGAGGTACGGCTGGGCAAGAGCCGGCAGCAGGCCTGGGCTGACCTGGGCGAGCGCACCGGGGTGCAAGACCTGCAGATGCTGATCGCGGCCCTGCGGCAGGCGGAACAGCTGGGGGTGAGTATTGCCAACACCCTGCGGACCCAGGCCGATTCCCTGCGCACGCGGCGGAGCATGCAGGTTCGGCAGATAGCGGCGACCCTGTCGGTGAAGATGCTGTTTCCGCTGATATTCTGCATCCTGCCGGCGCTGTTCATCGTGGTATTAGGGCCGGGCCTGATGTCGCTGTCGAGCGGCTTGGCGGCCCTGGGGTGGTAGAGAAAAAAGCCCGGCCGCCGGGTGGTAAAGTTTGGCTAAACTTGCTATAATACCAAGGTCACCGCCTACCGGCGGTCAGGGGGGAGGCGTGCGTGCGGGTGGCAACCCGAACGCGGCGCGACTTACGGTCGAGAGGTCAGAGTGTGCGGTGCCATGAGGGTGCTCCTCAGCCACCAGGACCGGCAGTCAGCCGACAGACTCCGGGGGGAGATTCAGGCCTGGGATCCCACCTGGGAGGTGGAGACCGCCACCAGCGCTGAGGAGATGCTGGCCCAGGCCCGCAGCGGGGAGTATCAAGCGATCCTCTGGGAGATCTCCACGCCCGGCTCGGCGGGTCTGCTCAGTGTACGCCAACTGCGAGCGGCAGCGCCGCTGGCGGTGCTGATAGTGACCGCTTCCCCCGGCGTTGAGCCCCTGGCGGCGCAAGCCCTGAGCGAAGGGGCCGACGCCTACCTCATCCGCCGCGCCACCTGGTCGGAGGAACTAATTGCGCTGCTCTCGCAGGTCGAGTCCCTGGGGCGGCGAAGGCGAGAACAGGCCGAGCTAGAGCGTGAACTCCGGCGGCTCCGCGACCAGCACACGTTACTCCTCGATAGCGTGCCCCAGCCGCTCATGCTTATCTCGCCGGACGGGGGGATCGCCGCCTGTAACCGCGCAGCCAGCGAACTCACCGGGCACGAGCGCGCCGAACTAGTGGGCACGAACCTCAGTGCGCTCCTGCTGTCCTCGAGCGCCCTGGAAGGGCTGCTTGCCTGCCTGGCCGATCCGGCGGCGTCCCTGCCGGCGCCGGGCCCGGGCCTCGTTCGGTGCTGGCGAGAGGGGGAGGAGGTGGGGGCGGAAGTCTTGCTGCGGGAAAACGCGTGGCACTTCCGCTTGTGCACGATCTCTCTGCGCCGTTTGGTGGGGGCAGTGGGCGCCAGCGTGCTCGTGACCATCTATGCGGATCGGGAGCCGCAGGCGGAGAGGGCGGAGCGTCCCGCGGCGTCGGCAGAGGCGATCTGGCAATCCCCCAGTCTGTACGTGCTGCTGGTAGATAGTCAGGGCCGCATCATCCGGGTAGGGGCCGGTCTGGGG